>NZ_JBNUPI010000002.1:0-145974 GCF_050409505.1 Facklamia sp. P12937 | reverse complement strand
CTGCTTCATGATAAGTCCAATTGAAGACTTTCTTTTCATCGGATTGCCATTTTTTTGTCTGTTCTTTTAACATCGTGCTATAGGGGATGATGGCGATGGTATCGGGATGATGGTCTTCTAAGTAGGCATAGTTGGACTCGGAACCATACCCAGCGTCCATCGAAACATAAGTCATCGAATCAATGAGTGCACGGTGGGTCTCAAAGAATGGTTGAAGCGTTCGTGTGTCGGTTGGATTGGGATAGATGTCATAAGCTAATACATATTGATGACTGGTGGCGATTTGTAGGTTATAGCCAGGTTTAGTTTGACCGTTTCGCATTGGATCTTCTTTCATCCGCATAAAGGTCGCGTCAGTATCCGTTTTAGAATAAGAATGACGGTCACCTAAAAGATGGCGATGTTTTTCATAGTTTTGTTTCTTTTCAATGCGTTCATTGAGTTGGTGCTTGAGAGATTTTAAGCGACGACGTGATTGCTTGGCCGGATTAGGCGATTGTTTCTTTGTTTCTTCCACTTCTTTTTCTAAAGCTTCGAGACAGCTCTCTAACTGTGTCATCACTTCTTCCAGCTGATCCATCGTTAAGTCTGTTCCCTCAGGAAGTGTCATGTCTTGATAGGCTACTTTGGTTTCTTTTAACAGCTCTTTGATTTGTGCTTCATTGGCTTCATCAAAACGGATGATGTTCTTTTTCCAGACGAAGGTATATTTATTCGCATTCGCTAAAATTTTTGTTCCATCAATAAATAAAGCATCGTCTATCAGACGTTGTTCCATTAAATAGTTTACAAGTCCATCAAACCCAGCATCTAGAATGTCTTGAATGCTCTCATCCACTCGGCATCGGCAGATCGTGGTATGTGAAGGGACTCTACCTTGTGTTAACCATTGAGCCGGTAAGTTTTCAGCCGCAAAGCGTTCAATCTTCCGACTGGTAAATATCTCTCGAGTATAGGCAAAGAGAATGAGCTTTAAGACGGCAGATAAAGGGTATTCTCTCGGGCGACCAAACACATAAGGATGATCAATGGCTAATTGGTTGACCAAGCCATCAATAAAGTGGACAACATGTGCTTCTTCAGGAATATAGGCATAAGAGATTTCCAAAGCTAATTGATTTGTGTTATAATGAAAATGCATTTTTATGTCCTTTCTTTTGTGTTAGAGGAGAGGCATTGACGAAGCAGAAAGCGTCAACTTTCTGCTTTTTTATATCTTTATTATACCATAAAAACCACTATAAACATTGTTTAAACAACGTTTATAGTGGTTTTTCGGTTTGAGACTTATGATACAGCCCCATTCTAAAATTTAAGGGATAAATGTGATGAATATCTCATTTAGAATGTTATCAATTCAATTTATCGAAGTGACCGATTTAACGGAAACTTTTTCTATCGTATGTTAGACTAGAGTTAACAAATAATTAAGGAGGAAATAAAATGTCCCACAGTATTAATGTTAATTCTGAAATTGGTCGCTTGAAGAAAGTAATGCTTCACCGTCCGGGTAAAGAATTAGAAAATTTGATGCCAGATTACCTTGAACGCTTATTGTTTGATGATATTCCTTATCTTGAAGCAGCGCAAAAAGAACACGATGAATTTGCTAAGTTATTAGAAAGCCTAGGTGTTGAAGTACTTTATTTGGAAAAATTAGTGGCTGAAGCAATTGATGCAGAAGGATTGAAAGAACAATTTGTTGATGAGTGGATGGCTGAAACAGGGTTAGAGCCAGGCCAAAATTATGACCAAGTTAAACAGTATTTAATGGATATGGAAGATACCTATGAAATGGTATTAAAAACGATGGAAGGATTCAAGAAGAGTGAGATTAAGCATGAATCAAATGGTTTTGATGAATTGCTGTCAAACTATCCTTTTTTAGTGGACCCAATGCCAAACTTATACTTCACTCGAGATCCCTTTGCAACGATGGGTAACGGTGTTTCTCTTAACCACATGTACTCAGATACACGTAACCGTGAAACATTATATGGAAAATATATCTTTAACTATCACCCAGAATATAAAGGAACTACCCTTTATTATGAACGTGATGAAGATACACGTATCGAAGGTGGAGATGAGTTAGTTTTATCTAAAAACACTCTAGCAGTTGGGATTTCTCAACGTACTGATAAATATTCAATCGAGAAATTAGCTCGCAACTTATTTAAAGAGACTGAATTCAAAGAAGTATTAGCATTCTTAATCGATAACAACCGTAAATTCATGCATTTAGATACTGTATTTACTATGATCGATTATGATAAATTCACTATCCACCCTGAAATTGAAGGCGAATTAAAAGTCTTCTCAGTAACTCCTGGTGAAAATGGTGAAATCAAGGTGACTGAAAAAGAAGGGCTGTTAGAAGACATCTTAGCAGAAGCTTTAGGTTTAGAAAAAGTTACCTTAATCCGTTGTGGTGGTGATGACATCGTAGCTGGAGCACGTGAACAATGGAACGATGGTGCCAACACCTTAACGGTAGCACCAGGTGAAGTAATTGTTTACAACCGTAATACTGTAACCAACAAATTATTGATTGAAAATGGTATTAAGATTCACCAAATCGAAGGTAGTGAATTAGTACGTGGTCGTGGTGGTCCTCGTTGCATGTCAATGCCATTTGTTCGCGAAGATATTTAATTTTTTTGATAAACACACAGATATAGGAGGGAATTTATGTTCCAAGGAAGAAACTTTTTAAAAGAAATCGACTTTACTGCCGACGAATTAAACTACTTAATTGATTTCTCAATTCACTTAAAAGACTTGAAAAAACGTGGGATTCCACACGAGTATTTAAAAGGACAAAACATTTGTCTATTATTTGAAAAAACATCTACTCGTACAAGAGCAGCCTTTACAGTAGCTGCTAATGACTTAGGTGCGGCTCCAGAATTCTTAGGTGCTAATGACATTCAATTAGGTAAAAAAGAATCTGTAGAAGATACAGCACGCGTTTTAGGTAGCATGTTCGACGGTATTGAATTCCGTGGTTTCAGTCAAGAGATGGTCGAAGACTTAGGTAAATACGCTGGAGTTCCTGTGTGGAACGGTTTAACTGATGAATGGCATCCAACTCAAATGATTGCTGATTATATGACCTTAAAAGAAAATTTTGGAGAGCTAAAGGGCAAAAAGTTAGTATATTGTGGTGACGGTCGTAATAATGTGGCTAATTCATTATTCATCACTGGGGCTATTATCGGTGTTAATGTGACCATCGCTTCACCAGAAGAATTATTCCCAGATGAAGAATTGGTAGCAAAAGCTCAAGAGTACGCGAAAGAATCAGGTGCTACTATTGAAATTACATCTGATATTAAAGCCGCTGTTAAAGATGCTGATGCATTATATACAGACGTTTGGGTTTCAATGGGTGAAGAAGACAAGTTCGAAGAACGTGTTAACTTATTAAAACCATACCAAATCAATAAAGAATTGACTGACTTAATTGAGGGAGATTATATTATCCTTCACTGCTTACCAGCTTTCCATGATACAGAAACAAAATATGGTAAAGATGTAGCAGAAAGATTCGGTGTTAAAGAAATGGAAATTACTGACGAAGTATTCCGCAGTAAACAAGCCCGTCAATTTGAACAAGCTGAAAACCGTATGCACTCAATCAAAGCGATTATGGCAGTTACTAACGGGAACTTGTTCATTCCTAAAGCTTAATAACAATAACATTACCCTATAAAAAGTGAAACGGGGCATGAAATCCGATTGTGGCCATGAACCGCAATCGGATTTTGTTTTAAAAAAGGAGGAGGAAGAAAATGGAAAAGATGAAGAAACGAAAGATGTTGAATGCTTTTACGATACTATTTATTATTACGGCGGTTATCGCTGTATTAACGTGGATTATTCCATCAGGCGCCTATGAGGTGGATCCTGAAGGAAATTTTATTGCTGGAACTTATCACACAGTAGAGCGTACACGTCAAGGGTTGTGGGATTTATTTGCTGCACCTATTCGTGGGTTTTTAGGTACTGAAACCACTCCGGGAGCTGTTGAAGTTTCGCTATTTGTTATGATCGTTGGTGGATTCTTGGGAGTTGTTACGGAAACAGGTGCTATTGACGCCGGAATCGCCTCTACCATCAAAAACAATAAGAATAATATGACCGGTTTAATCTGGATCTTAATGGCTATTTTTGGACTAGGTGGCTCTACCTATGGTATGGCTGAGGAAACCATGGCCTTTTATCCATTATTAATTCCCTTAATGGTAGGTGTCGGGTTTGATGCTTTAGTGGCTGTGGCGATAATTTTGATTGGGGCTGGATTAGGAGTATTATCTTCAACCGTTAATCCATTTGCTACCACAATTGCTTCAAATATGGCTGGTATATCAATAATAGATGGAATGGTATTAAGAGTAATTTTCTGGATAGTCACATATATAATTGGAGCTTGGTATGTTACGCGCTACGCTAAAAAGGTAATGGCTGATAAGAATAACTCTCTGATAGCTGATCAAATGGAAGCGGACAAAGAAAAATGGAAAGTGCCCGAAGATATGCCAAAAGTTACTAAAAAACAAAAGGGCGTTCTTTGGTTATTTGCGCTTACATTTGTTATTATGATCTTAGCTTTAATTCCATGGACAGATTTAAATAATAACTTTACTTTCTTTAAAAATGCTCATGAGTTCCTACTAGGCATACCAGTAATTGGAGATTTGATTGGACAATCTTTAGAAGACCTACCTTTTGGTATGTGGTATCTAGTTGAGATTTCAGTTCTCTTTTTCTTAATGTCAGTTATTATCGCAGCATACTATGGAATTAAAGAAGATCGTTTCGTAGAAGTCTTTATCGCGGGAGTAAAAGATTTAATGTCAGTAGCTCTAATTGCTGCAGTCGCTCGTGGTATTCAAGTAGTGATGAATGATGGTCAAATCACCGCTACTGTATTACACTGGGGAGAACAAGGGTTAGCGAATTTACCAAAAGGTGTTTTCACAGTCTTAACTTATATCTTCTATATCCCAATGTCCTTCTTAATTCCATCGACTTCTGGTCTAGCAGCAGCTACTATGGGTATCATGGCGCCATTAGCCCAATTTGCTGATGTATTAGAAAGTATTGTCGTCACTGCCTTCCAATCTGCCAGTGGTATTGTTAACCTAATTACACCAACATCAGGTGTCGTAATGGGTGCTTTAGCAATTGCAAATATTGACCTATCAACTTGGTGGAAATTTATGCGCAATTTGATTATCATAGTCTTTGTAGTGACCATTGTTTTACTACTTATTGGAGCTTACTTAGGAATTTAAAGGAGTGTTTAAATGGATTACCAATTAACTAAAAATCATCAAGAACCAGCTATTGAAACTTTGCGCCAATGGGTTGCTATTCCATCTGTATTAGATGAAAATGATGCGGAAACTCCATTTGGTCAACCCATTCAAGAAATGCTAGAATTTGCTTTAAAAACTTGTCAAGAAATGGGCATGGAAACCTATATTGATCCAGAGGGTTATTATGGTTATGCAGAAATGGGTCAGGGTGAAGAGTTGTTTGGTGTTCTATGTCACTTGGATGTGGTTCCAGCTTTAAACCCAGATGAATGGACAACGCCTCCATTTGAAATGGATATCCGTGAAGGAGCCTTATTTGGTCGTGGAACACAAGATGATAAAGGACCTTCTATTGCTGCCTTGTATGCATTAAAAGCTTTATTAGACCAAGGACATGAATTAAATAAACGTGTTCGCTTTATCTTTGGAACAGACGAAGAGAACTTGTGGCGTGGGTTAAACCGTTACAATGAAAAAGAAGAGCAAGTAACAATGGGTATTGTTCCTGACTCATCTTTCCCTCTAACCTATGCAGAAAAAGGCTTACTACAGTTGCACATCACCGGTCCAGGTTCAGATGCTTTTGAAATGGAAAATAAAGGAGCCCTAAATGTGGTGCCTGATAAAGCTATTTACAAGGGTGATAAAAAAGATGAATTAGTACAAATTCTTGAGGATTTAGGCTACAAATACCAAGTAGACGGTGAAACTTTAACCGTTTTAGGTAAATCCGTTCACTCTAAAGACTCCTTAAAAGGAGACAATGCTTTAACGCATCTAATTGAAGGAATGTCTGAATTATATGACCATCCTGTCTTAAAATTTGTTAAAGATCACTTTGCTAATGATGTTAATGGTAAGAGTATCTTTGGTGAGGTTGAAGACCAAGCATCTGGCAGCCTAACATGTAACATTGCTAACCTAGAGGTTACGGCTGAAGAGTCCAAACTAGGTATTGATATGCGTATTCCAGTAACTGCTGACAAAGATCAATTGGTAGAACAATTAGCTAAAGTAGCAAAAGAGTACAAACTCAAGTATAATGAGTTTGATTATCTAGCTTCGTTATATGTTCCAGTTGACTCTGAGTTAGTAACTACTTTGTTAAAAGTATATCGCGACTTAACTGGCGATATGACTGAACCAATTTCTTCTGGTGGCGCTACCTTTGCTCGCACAATGAAAAATTGTGTGGCATTTGGTGCCCTTCAAGAAGGGGTAGAAGATACAATGCATCAAATAGATGAAAGAATGCCACTCGATAATTTCTATCAAACCATGGAAATCTATGCCCATGCATTGAAGGCTTTAGTTACTAAGGCCTAATGAAAGGATTGAATATATGAAAAAACGTAAAATTGTTGTCGCTTTAGGTGGGAATGCGATTCTATCTTCCGACCCAAGCGCTCAAGCACAAAAAGACGCTTTAAAAGAAACAGCAAAACATTTAGTGAAATTAATTCAAAATGGAGACGAGGTTATTATTACTCACGGTAATGGTCCCCAAGTTGGAAATCTATTGCTACAAAATATTGCAGCTGATTCTGAGAAAAACCCAGCTTTCCCATTAGATTCATTAGTGGCTATGACCGAAGGCTCAATTGGTTATTGGTTACAAAATGCCATGCAAAATGAATTAAATAAATTAGGTATCGATAAGCCAGTAGTTAGTTTGGTCACTCAAGTTATTGTAGATAAAAACGATCCAGCTTTTGATAACTTATCAAAACCAATTGGACCATTCTACAGTGAAGAAGAAGCCAAACAACAAATGGCTGAAACTGATGCTAGCTTTAAAGAAGATGCTGGTCGTGGATGGCGTAAAGTTGTTGCTTCACCTAAGCCAGTTGCTATCAAAGAAGTTGATTCCATCAATACCTTAGTAAATGCTGGTAATGTAGTGGTTGCAACTGGTGGTGGCGGTATCCCAGTACTTGAAGACAATGGCCAATTAGTTGGAGTAGAAGCAGTTATTGACAAAGACTTTGCTTCACAAAAACTAGCTAACGATCTCGGAGCTGACTTGTTTATCGTTCTAACAGGTGTGGATTATGTCTATGTCAACTACAACAAACCAAATCAAAAAAAATTAGAAAAAGTTTCGATCGAAAGCTTGAAAGAATATATTAAAGAAGAGCAGTTTGCACCGGGATCTATGTTACCAAAAGTTGAAGCAGCTATTGCATTCGTTGAAAATACAGATCATGGTAAGGCTGTCATTACTTCATTAGAAAATCTTCAAGCATTAATTGAAAATGAATCAGGAACGATTATTAAAAAATAAGAGCTTGTCATTTTTTTAAAATTAATATACAATGAGACAAAATTAATAATTAAATCTTAAAGAGAGTAGATTATGCAAGACTGAATAGCAAGTTGGGATGATGGGAGCCGATGAGTCTTAATTAATTGAACCGCACTTTATTATTTGGGTGAATGAAATGAGTAGTTCATCACGTAGGCAACTGCGTTATCAATTTAAGACCTTAAAATTTAAGGTGAATTAGAGTGGTACCGCGTATAACCATATGCCTCTAGAAGGAATTCTAGAGGCTTTTTTGTATAGAAAGGAAGATTTTATGTTAGTAAAAAAGCAAATTGTTGAAACTTTATATCCTGTATTATCAGAGCACTTGACCCAAGAACAGATCGAAAATTTAATTGAACAACCTAATAATAATGAGCACGGAGACTATGCTTTTCCAGTTTTCTCTTTGGCTAAAATATTTCGCAAAGCCCCCCATCAAATTGCTGAAGAAGTAGCAGAAAAAATTGATACTTCTGCATTTGAAAAAGTTCAAGTAGTCGGAGCTTATATCAACTTTTATATTAAGCGCGACGACTTGGCTAGCAAAGTCTTAAAAGAAGTACTTGAACAAGGTGAAAGCTATGGTCAAACAGATATTGGTAAAGGAGGTAACGTTCCAATTGATATGTCGTCTCCTAATATCGCTAAGCCAATGTCAATGGGACACTTACGGTCAACCGTATTAGGGAATTCGATTGCCTTAATTTTGGAAAAATTAAATTATAATCCTATTCGTATTAACCACTTAGGTGATTGGGGAACGCAATTTGGTAAATTAATTGTTGCTTATCAAGGTTGGGGTGATGAAGAAACAGTAAGGAAAGATCCAGTTAATGAATTAGTAAAGTTATATGTTGATTTCCATGAAAAAGCTGAAGAAAATCCCGAATTAGAAGATCAGGCAAGACAAGTCTTCAGAGCCCTAGAAGATGGCAATGAAGAGTATCATAGACTATGGACTTGGTTTAAAGAAGAGTCTATTAATGAATTTAAACGTGTTTACAATCTTTTAAATATTAAATTTGATTATTATACTGGAGAATCGTTCTATAATGATAAGATGGGCGAAGTTTTAGATTATTTAGCAGATAATAATATCTCTAAAATCGAACGTGGAGCCACAATTGTTGACCTTGAAAAGTATCACTTACCTGTTGCTTTAATTAAAAAATCAGATGGAGCTACTTTGTATCTGACTAGAGACTTAGCGACTGCTTACTATCGCAAGCGTACTTTTGATTTCGTGATGAGTTTATATGTTGTTGGTAATGAGCAAAGTGATCACTTTAGACAATTAAAAGCTGTTTTAAATGAAATGGGTAACGATTGGGCTGAAAATATGCACCATATTCCATTTGGCTTGATTACTTTAAATGGTAAAAAATTATCCACTCGTAAAGGTAAGATAGTTTTACTTGAAAAAGTGCTTAATGAAGCGATTGAAATTGCCGATAAACAGATCACAGCTAAGAACCCTGACTTAGAAAATAAAGCTGAGATTGCTAAACAAGTGGGTGTGGGGGCTGTTGTCTTCCATGACTTAAAAGCAGATCGTCTCAACTCTTTTGATTTTAATTTAGATGATATCGTTCAATTTGAAGGTGAAACTGGTCCATATGTTCAGTATACTTATGCGCGTTTAAATACAGTGCTTAATAAATATAGTAAGGAAATAAAGCCAACGGAAGAGTTGAACTTAGATCATGAACACTCATGGGAAATCATTAAATTAATTAAACAGTATCCAGAAGTCATTATTAAGGCAGCTGAGCATTTTGAACCATCAGTCATTGCAAAATATGTTATTCAATTAGCACAATTGTCCAATAAGTATTATGCCAAAGTCCGTATTTTGGAAGAAAATGATCAGTTAGAATCAAGAATTCAATTGGTTAAAGCGATTACGATTGTTCTAAAAGATGCATTATCATTGCTAGGTATTGGCGCTCCTGAAAAGATGTAATGAGAACCTCCTGTTAACATTTATTGGACACCTTTCATTGTTTGATTTATATATTCACAAGTGAGATAATATCTATGAATAAATGACATAAAAGGTGAGTAAATATAGTGGCATCTTTTGAATTGAATTTTGAAAATTGAAAACTAAATTTCTATACAAAAGACTCCTTTTATCGTCAGTAAACAATTTACTTTGACAAAGAAAGGGGTCTTTATGGTTAATCGGGCAATTGAAAATTATATTAACGATATATATAACTATGATTTTTTCAATCGACTTTCAATTGATGAAGTCAATCAAATTACTTCTAACTCTATTTTTCATCACATTCCAAAAGGTCAGTTAATCTTTTTTCAAGATGATCCAAATATTTATTGTTATTTCGTCTTTAAAGGATTGGTTCGTCTTGAAAGAGAAAATGCTTCAGGAGAGTTTTGTTACTTAGATTATGTGGCGGAGGAAAGTTTTTTTCCTTATGCGGAATTCTTTTTTAAAGACCACCATCTTTATGATGCCTATGCAGCTACAGATGTTGATTTAGCTTACATCCCCAAAAACCTAATGGAAAATATTGTCTTTAAAAATGCGGAACAATTCAAATTTCTTTATGAAAATTTAGCCAGTGTCCAATATTATTTGGAAAAACGTGTGCAAATGACGGCTATACCAAGTGCTTCTAGCCGAGTAATTCAGACCCTGGCTTTATGGATGTATGATATGGGGCGTTTTATGGGTGATCATGTGGTTATTCCACATCCATTGACTATTAACGAAGCGGCGACAGTAGCCGGTACGACAAGAGAGACAGCAGGAAGAGTCATTAAAGATTTAACTCAAGAGAAAAAAATTACTTTTACACGTAAAAAAATAATTTATCATGATTGGAAATATTTTAACGACCTGATTCAGTAACTATCAAAGAGGTGAGAAAACAATGAAAATTTATACGCGAACAGGAGATCAAGGGAATACGCGTTTAATTGGCAACCGTGTGGTAGCCAAAAACAACCCCTTAGTTGAGGCATATGGAAGTATTGATGAACTCAATTCTTATATTGGTATCCTTATTGCAAGCCCTAATTTAGCCGATGAAATTCGTCAAGATTTATTAGAAATTCAACAATTACTATTTGATTGTGGGACAGATGTTGCAAACGCAGATGAAAAGATTCCTTATCGTACCGCAGAGACTGCTATTACTTGGTTAGAAGAACGAATTGATGCTTACGATAAAAGAGTTGACCCTATTGAATCTTTTATCTTGCCTGGAGGAACCATGGAAGCCAGTCAACTTCAATATGCTCGTAGTATTGCTCGTAGAGTTGAAAGAAGGCTGGTTAGCCTACCAATTTCTGAAAAGTTAAATCCGAATGTCTTAAAATTTCTTAATCGGCTTTCCGATTATTTGTTTGTAGGTGGTCGCTTAGTTAACCACCTTAATAATCAAGCAGAACCGAAGTATGTAAGATCGGGGAAAGTGTTTCGCTAAGTGGTTTAAATTAATTGTGAGGAGATAGAAAATGAAGATTGGTGTTATTTCTGATCTCCATATTGATTTACAAGCAGAGCCCTACGCTCAAACAATTATTGATTTACTGGCTAAAGAAACTGATGAGTGGAATTTGTCTTATTTAATTATAGCTGGAGACATAGCGAATCATCAGTCTTTAGTTTTTTCATTCATTAAGGACTTACAAGCAGCCATAACCATCCCTTTATATTTTGTTCCAGGAAATCACGATTATTGGTCTACTAATCAAGAAACCCAAATTATTTATGATGGCTATTGTAACCATCCGAACTGTTTAATAGGAAAGCCACTTTCTCTAAATCAAGATTGGGGATTAGTCGGGCACTCCGCTTGGTACAATCATTCGGGAAATTTTGGACGTCATGATGAAAAATTTCTTCAAGCAGGTAGATACCAAGGTTATATGTGGGAGGATAAACTACATATTAATTGGCAGCAATCTGATCGCCAAGTCTCAAGAGAATTTGCCAGAACAATAGAAAAAGATATGATCTACCTAAACAAAGCTAATTATATTCTAGTCACTCATTTTGTAACAGATTTTGATTTGCAAATCTTACCAGATCCTAAATTTCAAGAAGACATAGATTATTTTAATGCTTTTATTTCTACTGATGATCTTAAGCCTTTTTATGATAAATATCCCATCCGTCATAGTTTTATGGGACATGTCCACCGCAGACAGAAACTGACTAAGCAAGGATGTAATTATTATTTAACAAGTTTAGGAACACCTAGAGAGTGGGAAGAGGGATCGACTTTGTTGGACAATCTAAAGGAAGCTTTGAAGGTTATTGAGATAGGAGAGTAGAAATGGAAAAATATCGTGATATACATATTATGCCATTAAGTAATGATGAGTCCTTAGTTATTGCTTGTGACACTTCAGCTTCAATCGGCCAAAAAGAAGCTGATGTTTTAAGCGTTTCACCCCAAATTACTGCAGCTTTTGCTGTTCGCGTGGTACTTATGGAGGTTCTTTCTGTAAACGCCCAGCCACAATTATTAATAAATATGTTTGGCAATGAAATGAATCCAACTGGAGATTTAATGCTTGATGGTATAAAAAAAGAACTGGCATTAGCAGGTCTTTTTGATTTAGCAATGAATGGCTCAACTGAGGAAAATATGCCAACTAAGATGACATCCCTTGGACTCACCTTGCTTGCAAAGGCCAAAATCGCTGATTTAAAAATAAAAAAAGTCCAACCAGGGGATCAAGTCTATCAAATAGGAAAACCTTTAATGGGTCAGGATTTAATTGACCAGGTCGATCAAATAGTTAGTTATCAAGAGCTTTACCACTTATTAAATCTTAAAGATGTCATTCATGAAATAGTTCCAATTGGGTCTAAAGGTGCGATTGCTGAAGCACAGCAAGTGGCTAAATTTAACCAACTTGATTTTAGATTAGGTCAAGATTTACCTCAATTTTATCAATCAGCAGGGCCTGCAACATCTCTCTTAATTGTAATAAAACCAGCTTTTAAAGCTAATTTATTGACAATTTTTAAAGATATTAAATGGGTGGGTGAGCTATATTGATTGAGTCTATTATTTTATATTTTCAATTTTTTACAGCAATCCCAATTAATCAATCAGTCGATCAAGCAGCTACTAAATTAAAAAAAGGGGTAATCTATTTCCCAGCTTTTGCTTTTATATATGCCGGAATCTTTGCTTTGTTCTTTTTTTTATTTCGTAACTTTTTCTCATCCACCATCGCATGGTCTCTATTAATTATCTTGGATATTTTACTAACTAGAGGCTTTCATTATGATGCTTTGGCTGATACTGCTGACGGACTATTATCCTCTAAAAAAGCTGATGAGATGGTTCGAATTATGAAAGATTCAGCAATTGGAGCCAATGGTGCTTTGATCTTAATTTCGACTATTTTACTTACCTTTGTTTTAGGAAGAGAGTTTTTAATTAATTATTTTGAAAATGAAATAGTCTTTGTTATTGCTTGGGCTGCCAGTGGTCGTAGCTGTTTACCCTTAATGTTTTATCAGTTAGTGTATGTTGGTGATAACCCCAATGGCTTAGGTAGTCTTTTCCTAGGCGTTTCTACTTGGAAAATTGTGGCCAGTCAGATTTTAACAATGGCCTTCTTTTTCCTATTAGGGTGGCCGTATCTACTTAGTTATATAAGTCTTTTGCTTACCATGTATTTTTATCGCTATTTCGTGTATCATAAAATTTCAGGTATGACAGGAGATACCATGGGAGCTGCTGCTTTAATTGGTCAAATCATTTATATGCTGTTTGTTTTACTTCTTTTTAATAAGAATTAGGATTGTCATTTTCTTTAATAATTATGCTATAATGATGCTAAGCTCTTTGATAATTAAGATAGAATAGGGGAAGCACGTGAGAATCGTGCGCAGTCCCTTGCTACTGTATGGATGAAAATCTAAGTCAGATTACCTATTTTATCAAGGATGATTGTTATTTCTCAAGGTCTCGTAACAAGGTTCGTTAACAAATACGTTTATTAACCAGACAAGTAGCTAGTCTGGTTTTTTTAAGGAGGTAAGATGAAGGCAAAAGATTTAGTAACCCTTGCTCATATGATGTCATTGTCAATCATCTTAGCACAGTTCAAGCTATTCTTGACAGTAGCTTTTGATTCAAGTCCAGCTTTTATACTCTTGCTAGCTATGAGAAGATCTGCTGGCGCGATAGTTGGTGCTATAGGACATTTAACAACGGCAATGAGCTCAGCTTTTCCCTTAAGTATTCCACTTATCTTTTATTAATGGCACTTATGATACTAGATCAGATTAATTTTGTTATGATTTATCGTAAATATAAATCTTTGAAATATGGCCGGTTATTCTTCCAACTCTAGGCGCCTGCTTGTTTAATGTTTTATTACCACTTCTATGTTTTCAACCGATTTTAGGGGCTGCAATGCTGGTAAGTTTCTTTTGGCCCTTAAAGCTAGCTACTCTTGCTAATATATTGTTAGCTTTGCGACTTTTTGAAGGTCTAACAAAAATAAATATATCGATGTTTAGGAAGTGAGTGAATGGGGGAAATTATTTATTATACTGGAGGAGCTAAATCTGGTAAATCTAGATTAGCTCAAGAAGAAATTTATAGACGAAAGCTTCAAAATATTGCTTATATAGCAACCCAAGCCAATAAGTTTTCTGATTCAGAAGTAAAAAGGAGTATTGAAAAACATCGTTTATCAAGACCCAAAGATTGGGATACTTATGAACAGGCTCATGATTTGGATCAATTGGTTAAGCAACTTTCAAATAATTATCAAATTGCTTTAGTCGATTGTATGACGGTTTGGCTAACCAATATTCTTTTTGATAAATGGCAATTCTTAGCTAACAATCAAGAACTATCTTTTGATGAGTATGTCAATGAACTAAAGGGTGAGCAAATCCAAAAGCTAGAAGATTTTGTTATGGAAGAGCTTAATGCTTTTTTAAAAGAAATAAAAGCTTCATCAACGGATTTTATCATTGTGTCAAATGAGCTAGGTCTAGGATTAGTTCCAGAGTATAAACTCGGGCGCATTTTCAGAAATATTCATGGTTTAATGAATCAAGAAATTGCCAGACAAGCGAACTTAGTTTATTGGGTGGTTTCAGGAATTGCAGTGAATATAAAGTAAAAAAATTTAAAGAAATAAAGGAGAAAATTAAATGAATAAAAAAATTGCTGTTTTAATGATGTTTGTGATGACTCTGTTTACCGGACAAATGGTATCTAGTGAAGAAACGACGGTTCTCACATTGACCGATATGGTTGGTAGAGAAGTTGTGCTTGAAGAGGGACCCGTTGATGAAATTGTTACTTTAATGCCAGCAGATGCTGAGATACTCTTTGAAATAGGAGCAGGAGACACTATTGTGGGTCGAGGAACTTATGTAGACTTCCCGGCAGATGAAGTGGAAGAGATTCCAGCTATCGCTACTGGTGAAAATTTAAATATTGAAGAAATTATTGCCCTAGACCCAGAAGTGGTTGTGATGACTGCTATGTCCTTAACTGAAGATCAAATGACTGCTATTGAAGACGCAGGAATTACCGTCTTGGTGACAGATGCCCAGACAATTGAGGAAGTCTATGAAGCAATCGATTTGCTCGGTCAATTAGTTGGTAAAGAAGAAGAAGCAGACCAATTAATTGAAGAAATGGAAACAGTCTTTAAAGAGTTTGAAGAAAAAGCTGACCAAGAAGAAGAATCTAAGAGTGTTTATTATGAAGTTTCTCCGCTAGAGTTTGGCTTATGGACTGCTGGTTCTGAAACCTTCATGGATGAAATTGGACAGATGTTGAATTTAGAAAATGTTTTTGCAGATCAAAAATCCTTTGTTGAAGTCTCAGAAGAACAAGTTTTATTAGCCAATCCACAAGTAATCATTACTACTTCTCTTCCTATGGATGAAGAGGCTCCTTCTCCTGAAGAAGAAATTATGCAACGCAAAGAATGGGATGACCTTTCAGCTGTAAAAAATGATAAAGTTTTTGCAGTAGACAATTCTGCTTTCACTAGACCTGGACCGCGCTTGATGGATGCTGTCAAAGAACTATATGATCTAGTTTATGGCACAGAATAAGAGCTGGCAGCTTTCACAATCAGCTAAAAAAAGTGTCGTAAAATTAGTCCTGATGGTGTCAATAACTCTCTTAATACTAGCTATGGCTTTGATTATAGGAAGTGTGAAAATTTCTTTTACTGACTTGTATCAAGTGCTAGAAAATCAAGTCTTAAATCAATCAATGACCGACTTGGAACAACAGGCAACCATCTTACTTGCTGTTAGACTACCTCGTTTACTCACTGCTTTTTTAATCGGCATGGCCCTTTCTTTGAGTGGAATGACCATGCAAAGCTTGTTAATGAACCCCTTGGCTGATGGCTCTACCTTGGGAGTTTCAGCTGGAGCAAGCTTGGGTGCTGGCATTGCTATCGTCATTGGGATTCCTTCCTTTATCCAAAGGCAAGGAATCTTTTTGATGGCGGTGATCTTTGCTTTTGGATCACTAGTATTGATTTTATCTTTTTCTTATTATTTGGATAAACAGTTAAAGAATATGACTGTTATCTTAACTGGAATCGTCTTTACCATGCTGGTCTCTTCATTAATGAATATTTTAATGATTATTAGCAAAGAAAAGCTGCCTTCTTTAGTTTTTTGGACTTTAGGGTCGCTTTCAGGCTCCAGGTATACCGATGTTTGGGTAATGGGTGTTTGCGTCATAATAATGGGTGGCTATATTGTTATGAAATGGCAAGAATTGAACGCTTTTTCAATGGGGGAAAACATCGCAAGAAATATTGGGATAAACATAGTCTCTGTTCGAATTAAATTGTTTATTGCCACTTCCATCTTGATTGGTGTTGCTGTTTCAATAGGCGGTTCGATACCTTTTGTAGGTTTAATAACCCCCCATATTAGTCGTTTAATTGTGGGCTCCAATCATAGACGTTTGATTCCTTGGACTCTATTTATTGGTGGTAACTTTATGGTGGTAACCGATTTATTAGCTCGCACCATTGCCTCCCCCCTTGAAATACCAATAGGGGCAATCACTTCCTTATTTGGCAGCTGTATTTTTATTCTTATCTTTGCTAGGGGGAAGCGTAATGCTTAAAGTTAATAAACTCAAAATGGAATTAGATAAAAAAATAATTTTACATGACATTAATTTTGAAGTAGCCGAGGGTGATTGGTTGATGATTTGTGGACCAAACGGATCAGGAAAAACCTCATTAATAAAAGCTCTATCTGGTCAAAATCCCTACACTGGAGAAATTGAGATCTATGGCAGCAACCTTCGGCTTTTAAAAAGCAATCAAAAGGCAATGATTTTTGGTGTTTTAGACCAACATCCTGGTTCAGACTTTGATTTTACTGTAGAAGAATTAGTGCGTATGGGACGCTACCCACATCTTAAAGGCTGGTTTAAGAGCTGGACAGACATAGATCAAGAGGCGCTTGAAAGAGTCCTGCTTCAAACCAATCTATATCAAAAGCGTAAGCGATCAGTTCAAAGCTTATCAGGAGGAGAAAGGCAGCGAGCATACTTAGCTCAACTTTTTTTACAGGATCCTAAGTTATTAATATTAGATGAACCAAGTAATCATTTAGACTTAATATATGAGCAAAACCTTTTTAGAACACTTAAAGAGTGGTTGCAGCAGCCAGGACGATCCATTATTACAGTTATGCACGATTTGAGTCTTGCTAAAAAATATGGAAATCGGGCTCTATTGTTAAAAGAGGGACATCAAGTAGTTTTTAATGATGTGTCTAAGGCTTTGTCTTCAGAAAAATTAAATAGCAGTTATCAAATGGATATTACGAGTTATTTAAAAGAAAAATATCAACAATGGCAATGATAATAACCCCTAAATGTTTTTACGTCAACATTTAGGGGTGTTTTTGAAGGGTGTGAGACAGCTAATAAGATAATATCTGCTTCGATAAAAATTTTGGGCTCTTTTCCATCAGCATAGCGCATGGCAAATTCCACGGCATTAATACGGTCAAAATATTCATGGTTTAACTCGTTTTGAGCACCGATAGTTTGACTTGTTTTTTCGGTAAGTTGTGATACCACTTGAGTAAAGGGTGGTGATAAATTAAAGAAATGTAAATTATTCATTATGCAAAAAGATTCGGCCTCTTTAGCTTGATGATTTTTAGCCTCTTGTAGAACCCCTTGCAAGCGCGAGCTTGTTGAAATGAAGACATATTTGTGCAATAATATATGAACATATGGGAATTGATAGGCTACTGCTTTAGCAACTCTTAAGGTGGTCTCACCAATTGAATCCGATATGATAAAAAATGAAGTGGTAACGGATTTGCTTGATTCCTAATGGCTATCCAGTTAATGAATTAATTTAAGTTTACCATATTTCTTGAAAGAGGTGACAGAATTGAAAGAAGTTAGATTAAATGAAGGTCAGTTAGCTCCAGAAGTTCAACAACTTATTGATCAAGGTTTAAAGACTCTAAAAAAAGAAGGATTTAAAATGACCAAGAAGCGCCGAGAAATACTTTCCCTCTTTGCTGAAAACCAACGCTACCTATCTGCTTTGGGCATTCATAAAGCATTGGAAGAGAAGTATCCGACCATGTCTTATAATACTACTTATCGTAACCTCTATGATTTCGTTGAAGTGGGTATTCTTGAAACGACGGAATACCAACAAGAACAACTATTTCGATATAATTGCCATTTAACTCATGGCACAGACCATCACCATCACCATCATTTTATTTGCACCAATTGTGGTAAAACAATTCTACTTGATGCTTGTCCCATGCAACATATTACAACCGATTTATCCTCAGTTGAAATAAGGAGTCACCGCTTTGAAGTCTTTGGCCTGTGTGCTGAATGTAAAGAAGTATTACAAGATAATCCCGCATAAACTTCACAAAAGTTTTTCTTTGTTCTTGAAAAGCTTTAGATTCATGCTATAATATAGAGAGGACTTTGTTTAGATTATTATTTCTAAGGAAAGGTTACTATAAGCTCGGGGGGAGGGGAACCAGATGTCAAAAACAGTAGTTCGTGATAACGAATCATTGGATGACGCTCTTCGTCGCTTTAAGCGTAACGTTTCTAAAACCGGTACTTTGAGAGAGGCTCGTAAGCGTGAATTTTACGAAAAGCCAAGTGTTCGACGTAAAAAGAAATCAGAAGCAGCTCGTAAACGCAAGTTTTAAGCGTATCGCCTAAGCAACAATATAGAATAAAATATTCTGTTTAAAAAGAATCAGTTTTCTGGTTCTTTTTTATTTTTAAAAAATATCATAATAAGTATTAATATATCGGTCTTTTATTCCATTTTATAAGCATTTTATGGTAATCTTAACTTAGTTTATTAATAAAGGAGACGACTATTTGAATAACAACGAAAAATTCTCAAAACAAGTCACCGTCACAAACACAGATTGGCTAATTTCCTTGTTGGGCAATCATGATAAATACATACGTATGATTGAAGATAGTTTCGAAGTAGAAATAACCAACCGCGGTGAAATAATTAACATTATTGGTGAGCGTGAAGAGACAGTGGAGTCTGTTCGTCAAATCCTCCTAAACCTTATTCAACTTTTGGAAAGGCGAATCACCCCTCGATCCATGGATGTCATGACAGCCATTAAAATGGCAAAAAGTAATAAATTAGATTTTTTTCTCAACCTTTACGAAGAAGTGGTGGGTCGTTCTGCAGATGGAACAGCTATTCGTGCCAAAAACTTTGGACAGTTACAATACGTTAGAGCTGTTAACCGACAAGACGTTGTCTTTGGTATGGGACCTGCTGGAACTGGAAAGACCTACTTGGCTGTTTTGATGGCTGTCCAGGCTATGCGAGAAGGTAAAGTGAAAAAAATAATACTGACACGCCCAGCAGTCGAAGCTGGAGAAAACCTTGGTTTCTTACCAGGTGATTTGAAAGAAAAAGTAGATCCTTACTTAAGACCAATATACGATGCCTTATATAACATTTACGGAACGGAACAAACCAACCGTCTAATGGAAAGAGGCATTATCGAAATTGCGCCATTGGCTTATATGAGAGGTCGAACCCTAGACGATGCTTTTGTTATTTTAGATGAGGCTCAAAATACAACAATTGCACAAATGAAAATGTTCTTAACTCGATTAGGCTTTGGCTCAAAAATGATTATAAATGGCGATCAGTCACAAATTGACCTACCTAAAGGGGTAAAATCTGGATTGATTGACGCCTATCATAAATTAAGAAAGGTTAAACGCATTGAATTTGTATCTTTTGATGAGTTCGATGTGGTTCGTCATCCAGTAGTTGCGGATATTATTAGAGCTTATAGCAAAGAACCCATGATTGAAAACCTTCCAAGGAGAGAAGAAAATGAATCGTCGACTACAGTTACTTCATGAGCGTTTAGGTAAAGTCTTTATACCTCTTATTACATTCATACTATCCTTAGCAATTTTTTTAATTGGCTATCAACACGTCAAACCAGAAGTTTATCACTTTGAATTGAATCAAGTAGCAGATGAAACAATTTTAGCGCCTGTGACGATGGAAGATGTTGAGCAGACAAAAGCCAATCAACAAAGAGCTAAGGATGCTATTAATGATATCTATTTATATCAAGAAGATATCAGGATTCAGGAAATTACGCGGATTGAGCAGTTTTTTGGCTTTGTTCGTGAGGCTCGTAATGGTAAGTACTCACGAGACGGTGTAATTGATTCTTTAAAGAATGCATCTAAAGAAAAGCCACTGGATCAATCTTTTAATGAAAAGGTCAATAATTTACCAACTAAAAAAACCAACTTCGATAATTTATCCGAGGCGCAAAAGCGAACAGTGATTCAAGCACAATTACAAATGGTAGATGAAAATGTTTTTAATTTGTTTGATCAGCTTTCTAACCGCTCAATTGATCAAGTTTTTAAAATCAGTCCCTTAGAACTATCTGAATTACAATCGAATTTAACTGATTTTATATCCGAGAGTCTTGCTCAAGAATTAGGTCCTGATCAAGTTGATAAAGAGTTGGACAAATATCGTTTACAAATCACATCTTCCGATATGTCAGAGCTTGCTCAGCAAACGACTTTAAACTTTTTAGGCGCCTTGATAAAACCAACGATGGTATATTCGGAGTCAGAAACAAATCGCTTAAAGGAAGAAGCAGCTTCCAAAGTTCAAACATCTTATATTCTACAAGGACAAGTTATTGTTCAAGAAGGTCATATTATCAATCAAAATAATATGCGACAACTTGAGATGTTTGGTTACTTGGATGCATCGACTAAGCAATATCTCATGCCAGTCTTTGTTCTATTAATTTTTGTCCATGCTTTTCTATTCGTTTATATCTTTTCTGATAAATTAAATTGGACAGATTTAAGCCGTGCGAATATGCAGGCTACTGCTTATATGATTATTGTTTTTGGGTCGTTGATCATGGCCAAGATGGGACATTTCTTCCAACAGGCAGGTCTAGAGTATGGTATGTTGCTTCTACCTTTGATGATTTTACCAGGATATTTAAAAGAAAAATCTTCCTATAAAGTAACATTGTTAGCATTTCTATTTATTAATATCTTTGCTATTTTTATAGTTAGTGATTTAGACAATCAAACTGTTGTAACCTTCATCAGTTTATTTTACCTATTTACTACCATTGTTTCCGTTTTACTGACTACTTTTTCTGATCGTCAGGCGATGAAAGTAGAAAAAAGAGTGGCCTTAAATATCATTTGGCAGTTCATAATTGCTTTGCCTCTAATGGCTGTTCTTACAATTCCTATATTATCTCGTCAGGCTTTTATCATCCTAATAATGACAATTGCAGCTAATTTACTTGGCTTGTTATTAATCGCTGTTTTTGAACCCTACTGGGAGCAACTTTTATCCAGTCGTTCAGCCATGACGATGAATCAGTTAGCTAATTTAAATCATCCCTTATTAAAATTGTTGATTGAAAAAGCACCGGGAACCTATCATCATTCAATTATGGTGGCTAATTTAGCAGCGAATGCCGTGGAAGCCATAGGCGGGGATTCCTTGACCACCCGGGTAGCCTCTTACTATCATGATGTTGGAAAGACAGTCCATCCCCTATTCTTCGTTGAAAACTTATCTGGAGGCATTGAATCACCTCACCGCATGGTAGGGCCAGATGAGTCTGCTAAAATTATTATTGATCATGTTGCTCAAGGTGTAAAATTATTAGAAGAGTACCGTATGCCTCAGTCTGTTATTGATTTATGTAAAGAACACCATGGCACAACCATGACTAGCTATTTTTATTACCAAGCTAAAGAGCAAAAAATGCCTATTAATCCAGAGACCTTTAGATATCCTGGCCCGATTCCACAATCAAAAGAATCCGCTATAGTGATGATTGCAGATTCAATGGAAGCAGCCTCTCGAACAATGAAAGAACATACTCAAAAGAGTATTGAAGAATTACTGGATTCCATAATTGCGAGTAAGATTAACGATGGCCAATTTGCCGATTGTGGGTTGACGGTTGATGAACTAAAAACAGTAAGAAAGTCACTAATTTTAGGGATAGCTAGTATGTATCACACACGTGTGGAATATCCTAAATAAGGAGAAGAAAATGCAAGTTGAATTAATTGATGAAGGTCAGAGGCTGACTGAAAAACAAAAACAGATTATCTTAGACTTAATTGATCAAGCAGGCTTAAAAATCGCTGCTCCTACTCAAGCAGAATTAGACATAACCATCGTCGATAATCACACCATTCGCCAATTGAATCGCGACTACCGTGGTATTGACCGAGCAACGGATGTGCTATCTTTTGCTTTAATGGAGGGGGAAGAACCAATAGATTGGTCAGTTATCAGCTCAAATGAAGTTCAAGAGCCAATCAATCTTCACTTGGGAGATATTATTATTTCAATCGAACGAGCGCTTGAACAAGCCAGTGAATACAACCACTCTCTAGAAAGAGAGTTGGGATTTCTAGCTGTCCACGGTTTCTTACACTTAAATGGTTATGATCACCAAACCATTGAAACTGAGAAAGAGATGTTTGCAATTCAAGAAGAGGTGCTGAGTGAATATGGACTCACAAGATAATCCTTTTAAGAATTCAAATTTTTTCCAGTCTTTTATTTGTGCCAGCCAAGGATTTTTTCAAGCAATTAAAAGTGAAAGAAATCTAAAAATCCACTTATTTTTTGCTTTAGTGGCAGTCCTTTTAGCCTTTTATTTTAAATTTGAACCACTGAAATGGACGATTTTACTATTAACTATTGGCCTTGTTATCTTTTCCGAATTAATCAATACAGCAATAGAAGCGGTTATTGATTTAATTGTAGCAGACCAATGGCATCCCTTAGCGAAAAAGGCAAAAGATATCGCTGCTGCTTCTGTTTTAATGACAGCAATCATTTCCATTATAATCGGGGCTATACTATTTCTCCCCTATTTATTTTAAAAGGTGACAATTAATCATACTAAAGGAGTTTAAATGAAAAAAGATTTTAAATCGGGTTTTGTAGCTATTCTTGGCCGTCCCAATGTTGGGAAATCAACTTTATTAAATCAAATTATTGGCCAAAAAATAGCGATTATGTCTGATAAAGCCCAAACAACCCGCAATAAAATTCAGGGTGTCTATACCCGTGAAGACTCACAAATCATTTTTATTGATACCCCCGGAATCCATAAACCCAAGCATGCTTTAGGAGACTTCATGATAAAAACAGCCTATTCCTCTTTGAGTGGGGTGGATGCAGTGATTATGGTAGTCAATGCGACAGAAAAAATAGGACCTGGCGATCAATTTATTATCAATCGTTTAAAAGATGTCCAGCAACCAGTCTTTTTAGTTATTAATAAAGTAGATCTGATTGAAAAAAATTTGCTTTTTGATATTATCACTAAATATCAAGATGCTTATGATTTTGATCAGATTATCCCTTTATCTGCACTTACAGGTGAAAATGTCGAAGCTTTATTAGACCAACTGACACTCAGCTTGCCAGATGGCCCCCAATATTACCCGGCTGACCAGGTAATGGATCATCCTGAGTATTTCCTCGTTGCGGAGTTAATTCGTGAAAAGATTTTAATGTTAACACGCGAAGAAATTCCTCATTCAGTAGCCGTCCAAGTCCAATCCATGCAAAAAAATGCTGATGACAAGGTAGAAGTACTAGCTACAATAATCGTGGAACGTAAAAGCCAAAAGGGAATAATTATTGGTG
This sequence comes from Facklamia sp. P12937, assembly GCF_050409505.1. Taxonomy (NCBI): domain Bacteria; kingdom Bacillati; phylum Bacillota; class Bacilli; order Lactobacillales; family Aerococcaceae; genus Facklamia; species Facklamia sp. P12937. Next base: position 122,115 of record NZ_JBNUPI010000002.1, on the reverse strand, counting down.
CTCAAGGATCAATGATTAAAAAGATAGGTCATCTGGCACGACGTGATATTGAAAAGCTTTTAGCAACCAAAGTCTATTTAGACTTATGGGTCAAGGTGCAAAAAGATTGGCGGGATCGTCAAAGTAATTTAAATGAATTGGGCTATCAGAGTGAGAATTATTAATAAGGAGAGTGCCAATGAACGAAAAATTTACCGGAATTGTTTTGTTTATTCGGCCGTACCGCGAAAAAGATAGTCTAGTTAAAATTTTTACACGTGAATTTGGTACTAAAATGTTTTTTGTAAGAGGTTTACAGTCACTCAATCATCCCCTTAAAAAGCATTTAATCCCATTGACAGAACATCAATATTGGGGAACTATTAAGCAACAGGGTTTGTCCTTTTTGAAAGAAGGTCAAACCCTTAACCTCTTTCGATCCATTCAATCTGATCCCTTTAAGCAAGCGCATGCTGCTTATATAAGTCAACTAGTGGATGCCAGTGTGGATGATAATAGCAAAGATCAACAGCTATTTGATTTTTTCCAAGCTACTCTAAGCAGTCTCAATGAGCGTGAAGATGCCCGGCCTATTCAATTACTTTTGCAACTTAAACTTTTGCAACGCTTCGGGCTTCAATTAAATATGAAAAATTGTGTAGTCTGCGGATCGAGCCAGAGGATTGAGGACTTTTCGATGGTCCATTTGGGTGTTTTGTGTCATAACCATTTAGATAAAGATCCCAACCGAATGCATCTTAGTTCTAAGCAAGTCAAAATTTTACAACTCTTTAATGAAATTAAACTGAATCAATTAGGACAAGTCTCAATTTCAGACCTTTCTTACAAAAAAATTGATGAATTGATCTTCACCATCTACCATGAACAAGTAGGGATTAAATTAAAAGGAGAATCTTATCTCAATCAATTATATAAAGTAGCCGACCAATTGAAAATCAGTAAAAATCAAGGAAGATAATTGACAAAAAGCTTTATAATTAGTAGAATTTTAACAAGCCAAAGCAATTAAAAGAAGATAGTAAAGCGACTCTAGGCAGGTGAAAGCTAGAGCAAATCGAATGGTCCTTTGGGTTAACAAATGAATTTTAAGAGTGCTAGTCTAACTAGAATTAGGGTGGAACCGCGAATTTATTTCGTCCCTATGACCTCCAAAGGGGTCATAGGGACTTTTATTTTAAGAAAGAGGTGTCAAAATGGCAGTTGAATCGTTACAAGATATGATTTTAACCTTGCAAAATTTTTGGTCAAAGAAAGGATGTTTGATCCTTCAATCCTATGATACTGAAAAAGGAGCCGGAACCATGAGCCCCTATACCTTTTTAAGGGCTAATGGACCAGAACCTTGGAATGCCGCTTATGTCGAACCGTCAAGACGACCTGCTGATGGAAGATACGGTGAAAATCCTAACCGCTTATACCAACACCATCAGTTTCAAGTGGTTATGAAGCCTTCTCCTCTTGCTATACAAGAATATTACCTGGATTCATTGATTGAATTAGGCATTGATCCCCTAGAGCATGATATACGGTTTGTAGAAGATAATTGGGAAAACCCTTCCTTGGGTTGTGCGGGACTGGGATGGGAAGTTTGGATTGATGGTATGGAAGTGACTCAATTTACCTACTTCCAACAAGTGGGGGGATTAAAGTGTGATCCGGTAATGTCAGAGATTACTTATGGCTTGGAGCGTCTTGCTATGTATATTTTTGATGTGGAAAATGTCTATGATTTAGAGTGGGCCAAAGGCGTGAAGTATGGCGAAATCTTTTTCCAACAAGAATATGAGCAGTCTAAATATTCTTTTGAATTAGCTGATACTGACTTATTAATGAAGCAGTATGAAGCTTATGAAAAAGAAGCCAACCGTTTACTTGAGGAAAACTTAGTTCATCCAGCCTATGATTATATTTTAAAGACCAGTCATACCTTCAACTTAATGGATGCTAGAGGGATGATTTCGGCATCAGATCGCCCTGCTTATTTAGGACGTGTTCGTAAATTAGCTCGCGGTATTGCTAAGACCTTCGTACAAGAAAGAGAAAAACTTGGATTTCCATTATTAAAAGAAAATAAGAACTAGGAGGATTGCTATGAGAGATTATTTATTAGAAGTAGGAATGGAAGAAATTCCAGCTAGATTTTTATTGAAATTGCGTGATCAATTAGCCGAAAAACTTGCAGCATTTCTTGCAGAAGAAAGAATCAGCTTTCAATCCATTGAAACTTACGCAACTCCTAGAAGATTAGCTCTAAGAGTAGAAGGTTTATCTGATCAGCAATCAGCTTTAGAAGAAGAAGTAAGAGGACCGTCCATAAAAGTTGGACAAGATAACGAAGGGAATCTGACGAAAGCTGCATTGGGCTTCTTAAAAGGTCAAGCCTGTCAAGAGGAAGACTTATTTGTTAAAGAAGTTAAAGGAACTGACTACCTCTTTGTGAATAAGGTGGCTGAGCAGAAGAAAGTAGAAGAAGTGTTAAAAGCTATCCCAACTGTTCTTGCCAGTATGCATTTCCCAGTTACCATGCGGTGGTCAGATTTAAATTTAGAATATATTCGTCCGATTCATTGGATACTTTCATTACTAGAAGATCAGGTGATTAACTTTGAATTTGCTGGTATTCAGGCGAATAATTTTTCACATGGTCATCGTTTTCTAACTAAAAATGACAAAGTTATAATTAAAAATAGTCGTGACTATGAAAACGCACTAGAAAAGATGTATGTGATTGCCAGTTTTGAAAAACGACAAGAGAAGATTTACCAGCAAATTCAAGCGATTGAAGATGAAAGGGGCTGGGTTATACCGGAAAATGATGAATTACTAGAAGAGGTAACAGCCATTGTCGAGTGGCCAACTGCTTTTTACGGCAGTTTTGAGGAAAAATATTTAGAAATTCCCCAAGAAATGGTCATCACAGCAATGCGTGATCATCAACGTTATTTTTATGTTTTAGATCCTAAAAGCAAAGAATTGTTGCCTTATTTTATTTCAGTACGAAATGGTAATGATCAGCATATTGATCAAGTCATTAAAGGTAATCAAAAGGTATTAAGAGCTCGTTTAGCAGATGGTTTATTCTTTTACCAAGAAGATTTAAAATTATCTTTAAAAGAAGACTTAGCTAAATTATCAAGCTTGAAAGAGCATTTTAAGTTAGGTACTTATAGTCAAAAACAAGAACGTGTTAAACACTTGCTTGAAGAATTGATGGATTTTATCGATTTATCTGCTCAAGATCAAAAGACCATTTTGCGTGCTAGTGAGATTTACAAGTTTGATCTTGTGACTCAAGCGGTAAATGAGTTTGCCGAATTACAAGGTGTCATTGGTGGGATTTATGCCAAACATTATGGTGAAGAAGATAGTGTAGCGCAAGCAATTGCTCAGCAATACCTACCAACTTCGGCTGGAGGGAAATTACCTGATAAACCTGCGGCTGCCGCCTTATCGATTGCAGATAAATTAGACAGTCTAATTGCTTACTTCAAAGCGGATATGATACCAACAGGGTCTAATGATCCTTATGCATTAAGAAGACAAGCCATGGGATTAATTGACATTCTTTTAGACCAATCTTGGAATATCGATTTAAAGAGCTTGTTAGTGAAGATTAACCATGAAGATGCTGATTCAGCAGCCGATTACTTAAATGATTTGCTTAGTTTTATAGAAGCTCGGATTCAAGTTAGATTAGGTAATCTAGGAATGGATTACGATATTATTCAAGCAGCACTCGCACAAAAACAACTAAATCCTGTAAAAATAAAAGAAACGGCTAAAAGTTTACAAGACTTCAAAGCTGCCAAACCGGTTGAGTTTTCAAAAATGATTGAAAACTTGGCACGAGTAGTTAATTTAGGTGAAAAGGTTAGCGAGCAAGTTAAAATCACTGATAACCTAGCTGAAAGTCAACTAGAAAAGGACTTAATTGAAAAGATAGTGGCAATAGAGGACTTACAAGACACCTCAAGATTAATGGAATATTTTGAAAGCATTAGTCCAATGATTGCTTCATATTTAGAACTACATATGGTTAACGCTGACCAAGAAGCTCTTCGCCATAATCGCTATCAAATGATGTACCAATTAACACAAACAATTCTCAGTCTCATGGATCCTAGAAAAGTGGTCCATAAATAAGAGTAAAGGAGCGATAATAATGTCTACCTTTTTAGATCGCGCAAAAGTGAAGGTAATTGCTGGTAAAGGTGGCGACGGAATGGTCGCTTTCCTAAGAGAAAAATATCGACCAGATGGTGGACCTGCAGGAGGAGATGGCGGCCGCGGTGGCGATGTCATTTTTCGAGTGGATGAAGGCCTTCATACTTTGATGGATTTTAGATACAATCGTCAATTCAAAGCGCATAACGGGGAAAATGGAATGAGTAAGAGTAAATATGGAGCGAATGCAGAAGACCTTTATGTAAAAGTTCCACCAGGAACCTCTGTTTATGACGAAGCAAGCGGTAGACTCATTGCCGATTTAGTGGACCATGGACAAGAAGTAATTGTTGCTAAAGGAGGGAGAGGGGGGCGTGGAAACATACGCTTTGCCACGCATAAAAACCCTGCTCCTTCAATTGCTGAAAATGGAGAACCAGGTCAAGCCTTGGAGTTACAATTGGAACTTAAAGTTCTAGCAGATGTGGGCTTGGTTGGTTATCCAAGCGTGGGCAAATCAACCCTATTGTCCATTATTTCTAATGCTAAACCCAAAGTAGCAGATTATCAATTTACTACCTTAGTACCCAACTTGGGAGTGGTTAAAATTGCTGATGGTCAGGAATTTGTCGTTGCAGACATGCCGGGCCTTATTGATGGTGCTTCTGATGGTGTTGGTTTAGGTATTGATTTCTTACGCCACATTGAAAGAACTAAAACGTTATTACATATTGTGGATATGGCAGCGGTACATGAACGCGATCCCTTTGAAGATTTTTCTTCTATTATGCAAGAGTTAGCTAATTATCATCCTCGTCTTTTAGAAAGACCCATGTTGATTGTGGCTAATAAAATGGATTTAGATCAAGCTAAAGATAATTTAAAAGTATTTGAAGAAAAAATATCTGATTATTATCAGAATTTAAATCTTTCTATTCCAAAAATTTATCAAATTTCAGCTTGGCAAGCCCAGGGAATTGATTCATTGATGCGAGCAACAGCTCAATTAGTTGCCTCCAGTGACTTTATACCCTTGGAGGAAAAAGAAAGTGATCATAAAAATTATACGATCGACGAAAGCCCTGATTTTACTGTTCGTAAACTTGAAGAAGGTTATTGGGAATTAGAAGGTGAAAAGATTATCAAGCTTTATAAAATGACCAATACAGCTCATGATGAAAGTTTACAACGCTTTGCACGTCAACTGCGATCAATGGGTGTCGATCAAGCCTTGAGAGAAGCTGGCGCGAAAAATGGCGATACAGTTTACTTAGAGGATTATCAATTTGAGTTTATTGATTAGGTGGTTTTAATATGCAAAATAAAGTTAAACAAGGGCGTATCCCAATTTTTGACGGTCTTAAGGGAATCGCAATACTGCTAATCATTGCTTATTACTACTTTGAACATATTGTTCCAGGTGGTTTCCTTGCAGTTAATCTATTTCTTTTCATAGCTGGTTTTTTTAACTTTAGACATTTTTATTTAAAAGATATACAAGCTAGAAAAGAGTCCTTTTGGCAATTTATATATAAGCGTTTTGAAAGACTTTTTTTCCCTACTTTATTCGTAGTTTTAACTACGTCTACCTATATTTTACTTTTTAACCGTGATTTTTTATCTAATATTCGGTGGATGGGATTAAGTTCACTCACATTTATTAACAATTATTATCAGATTTTTAATCAACAGTCTTACTTTGTTCAAGCGGCTAATCCAAGTCCCTTTACACATTTGTGGTACGTCTCTTTATATGGACAATTGGTTATTTTAACACCTATTTTAATATTTTTACTTTACAGTTGGCATAAAAAACCTCAAGTAACTATTCGTATGTTATTGATTATTTCAGCCTTATCCGCTTTTTTAATGGGCTATCTTTATAAAGATAACCAAGATCCTACCCGAATTTACTATGATCTTTTAACAAGATTATCTGCTTTTACTCTTGGGGGTTCTTTAGGATTAGCTCTTCCAGTTAATTTATCACCTAAAAAGATTTCATCAAAGAAAATTATGACCATGAATTTTATGGGTTTACTTGCAGTCATTTTTGCTTTCTTCATGATTAAATTCATGTTTGCAACCAAACCTTTTGCTTATCGTTTTGGTTTAACTTTGTTTTCTTTGATTTCTGCTGTAATTGTTGTTTCAAGTATTCATCCAGCAACTATTTGGAACAAAATCTTTCGTTTTAAACTATTTACCTGGATAGGCCAACGATCTTTTTCTTACTATCTATGGTACTATCCTGTCTATCTTTTAATGCCTCAAAACATTAGCTTTATGAATAGGTCTCCATGGTTAAATTATGGTTTTCAGTTGCTTTTGATCATTATTTTAGCTGAAATTACTTACCAATTATTTGAAAAGCGCAGAATTAGTCTTCCAATTGGACAAGACTTTAATTGGCGCAAAATGAAGCATCAATTTGATTATTTAAGCTCTCACCCTCAATCATTAAGAGTAGTGAAATTTATCACAGCGTGTTATATTTTTAATGTCGTGATGGGGGTCATCGCTCTGGCTATTTCTTCACCAGCTAAGGGTGTAGAATCAAGTAAGGAAATTCAAGCCATTATTGAAAACAATATGAATATTGCTGAAGAGTCAAGAAAAACTGAAGAAAGACAAGTAGTTGTTAATAATATCGAAGGCTTAGATCAAGAAGTCTTACTCTATGCTAATGCTTTGGAGATAACTTTCATAGGGGATTCAACTTTAGCTGCAGCCACCGAGCGCTTGAATGATGTATTTCCCAAGGCTGTTTTTGATCCGAAAGTCGGTCGACAACTTTATGAATCTTATGATACGGTATATGGTCTCAATCAAACAGGCGGATTAAAGCCTACTGTGGTAACCATGTTAGGCTCTAATGGAACATTTACAGTTGGTCAAATGGATGATTATATTCAAGCAGTCGGTCTAGACCGTGATCAGTATTATGTCAACGTTTTGGTTGATCGCATTTGGACAGATGATGCTAACCGTCAATTGGTAAGAGCGGCTCAAGAATATGGAAATGTTAGAATTATAGACTGGGCGAATTATGCCCGTGGACACGCTGAATGGTTTGCTGAAGATGGCGTTCATCTAAATGATGAGGGATCATTGGAGTTATCCAAATTTATCGCTAAGGAGATATACCGTCAGCGCTAGTCATAGAAAGAGGTTGATGGAAATATGAAATTACATTTTTTAGGCACAGGTGCTGGGATTCCATCCAGACAAAGAAATGTTTCTTCGCTGGCTTTAAAGTTATTAGATGAGTTGAATGAAATCTGGTTATTTGATTGTGGAGAAGCAACCCAGCATCAAATCTTGGAAACAACCATTCGACCTAGAAAAATAACTAAAATTTTTATTACTCATCTTCATGGAGACCATATTTTTGGCTTGCCAGGACTTCTAAGTTCAAGATCTTTTCAAGGTGGAGAAGACTGTTTAGAAGTTTATGGACCTAAGGGGATAAAAGATTTTATTAAGATTTCCTTAAAATATTCAAAATCCAAACTTGCATACAGTTTAAAAATAACAGAGTTGGTAGACCGAGGTGGCGAGTTAATCTTTGATAATGGCTGGAAGGTTAATTATTTACCTTTAGAACATGGGATTCTTTCTTTTGGCTACCGAGTAGAAGAACCAGATTTACCTGGTCAACTTTTAGTTGAAGAGTTGAAAAAATTTGAGATACCTAATGGTCCAATTTATGGTCAACTCAAACGCGGAGAACGTGTTCAATTAGAAGATGGCAGATGGATAGATGGCCAGAATTTTCTTGCTCCGGATCGACCTGGTAGAATCGTTACCATTTTGGGGGATACCCGTTATTGTCAGAATTCTAAAGTCTTAGCCAGAAAAGCGAATGCTTTAGTCCATGAGGCTACTCATGAAGCAGCGGAAGAAAAAATGGCAAGAGCTTATTACCATTCGACCAGTCATCAAGCAGCCCAAGTGGCTAAAGATAGTCAAGTAGAGGCTCTTTATCTCAATCATATTTCAGCTCGCTACTTAGGCAAGGCTCTCAAGCAACTTGAAAAAGAAGCTTGTTCTATTTTTCCTAACAGTCATCTTGTTAATGACTTTGATGAATATGAAATCCCACTTAATTAATGAGTTTATGATGTGTAAGGAGAATAACGATGTTGTCTAAATACCAATGGCAATTGCCAGAAAATTTAAATGGAAATCAAAACTATCAAAAATTATTAATAGCGGGAGAAGACTATTCGCCCGCTTTTTTAGCAATCTGTTTTAATCGTGGTCTTCATGATCTATCGGCAATAAAAAAAGCCACCGAACAAGAGCCAACTTTATATCATGACCCCTTTGCCTTATATCAAATGGATATAGCAGTAAAACGCATCCATTTAGCCATTGAAAAGGGAGAAAAAATTTTGATTTATGGTGATTATGATGCAGATGGAATCACTTCTTCTTTAATTTTAAAAGAGGCTTTAGATGCTTTAGGAGCTGACAGTCGAGTCTATCTACCCAATCGTTTTAAAGATGGCTACGGTCCCAATATCGATCGTTATCAAGAGTTTATTGAAGAAGGGATTCAATTAATCATCACGGTTGATAATGGAGTGGCAGGTCATGAAGCAATTGAATTTGCTCAAGAAAAGAAGGTCGACGTTATTGTAACTGACCATCACGAGTTACAGGAAACGCTGCCAGCTGCATATGCCATCATACATCCTCGTCACCCTCAGGGAAGTTATCCTTTTGGAGATTTATCTGGAGCAGGTGTCGCATTTAAAGTAGCAACAGCCATCCTTGGTGAAATACCAATAGAAATGTTAGATTTAGCAGCTATTGGTACGGTTGCTGATATGGTCTCTCTCTTAGATGAAAATCGAACAATTGTTATTGGAGGAATCCATCAGTTAGAAGTTACTCAGCGGCCCGGACTACAGCTTCTATTAAACCAACAATTACAGTCAAAAGATGATATATCTGCCGAAACGATTGGTTTTATTATTGGTCCTCGACTCAATGCTGTGGGACGGTTGGGAGATCCTCGACCGGGATTCGATTGGTTGGCAGCTTTTACCGAGCAAGAGGCTAGTCAGTGGCTTGAGTTTATTGAACAGGAAAATTATAAAAGACAGCAATTAGTCACTCAAATTTATCAAGAAGTTACATCAAAATTAGATGTTTTAAAGGAGTTGCCTCGAATTATTTGCCAGACTTCTCCAAATTGGCATCCCGGAGTTTTAGGAATTGTAGCTAGTCGCATTTGTGATAAATACCAGCGCCCATGCCTACTTTTCAACTTTGACAAGAAAAATCATCAGTATAAAGGTTCAGCTAGATCAAAAGAAAACTTTAATCTTTTCAAAAATCTTAGTCAGCTAAAAGGACTATTAAAGCATTTTGGTGGTCATAGCCAAGCGGCTGGTATGACAATTGAAGAAGATAATTGGCAAAAATTTCAGACTGAATTAAGCCAGTTAGCTGATAAACACAAAGATCAAATTTTAGCCAAAACTTCCTTGTCGGTTGATGCTAGACTAAGTTTGACAGATATTAATTTAAAATTAATTGAAGAGATTCAAAAATTAGGACCTTTCGGTATGCATAATCCTAAGCCTATTGTTTTATTTAAGGACTTAAAGATGATTGAAAAAAGAGTAATTGGAGCGAATAAACAACATGTTAAAATGAAATTTAATCAATCAGGCACTGCAAACTCACTAGCTGCCATAGCGTTTAGTATGGCGGATGACTTTGAAGATTGTCAATTGGGTATTCAGTTGGATATGGTTGGAGAACTGTCAATTAACGAATGGAAACAACAAAAAGAATGTCAATTAATTGTCAAAGATTTTAATTTGGAAGGGCAATTGTGGATTGATTACCGAGGGAAAACACATTTTGATAAATTAAAACAGCTGTCTGAGGTGGTTTATTGTTTTCAAGATAAAAAAAATGCGGCACTCTTTTCTGAACAGTTGAAAAACGACTATCAATTGATTAATTATGAAGCATTACCCATTAATTTTAAATATGAAAATCTAGTGTTGATTGAGCCCCCCCAAAATCTTAATAAACTAAAAAAACTTTTAAAGAGTCACGGATGGGAAAAAATTTATTTAGCCAGTGTTGTTGTAGAATCCAGATATTTAGCAGGCTTGCCCCAGCGTCAAGACTTTGCAAAATTGTTCCAACTGCTTAAGCAAGAAGGTAGTCTTCAACTAAAAGATTTACAAGTTCTTTCTAGCTATTTATCAATTCCATTAATAAAAATAAAAACAATGATTGTGGTGTTTTTTGAGGCGGGTTTTGTTACAATAAAAGATGGACTTGTAATCATGAACCAGCTTAAGCAAGCCAACAAACTTGATTTAATGGAGTTGCCTGCCATGAGCAAGTATCAAGAAGCCATGGAAGCAGAAAAATTATTGAATTTTCAAACACTTGATCAAGTGAAAAGCTGGATAAATAAGGAGACTTAAAATGGATTATACAAACTATATCGCTCGTGTTGATAATTACCCAGAAGAAGGTATTATTTTCCGTGATATCACACCTCTCATGGGAAATGGTCCCGCTTTTGAAGCAGCGACTCAAGAGATAGTAGACTATGCTAGAGAATTAAAGGTGGACATGGTCGTAGGGCCTGAAGCGCGTGGTTTTATTATTGGATGCCCAGTTGCTTATGCGCTTGGAGTGGGCTTTGCCCCTGTCCGTAAAAAAGGTAAACTTCCTAGAGAAACAATTGAAGTAGACTATAGTTTAGAATACGGATCAAATGTCTTACAAATCCACAAAGATGCTATTCAACCGGGCCAAAGAGTCTTAATAACCGATGATTTATTAGCAACAGGTGGAACCATTCAAGCAACTATCCAATTAGTGGAAAATCTTGGAGGAATTGTCGCAGGGTGTGCTTTTCTTATTGAGTTAGATGACTTAAAAGGAAAAGAGAAGTTGGGAGATCACAAGTATTTCACACTAATGCACTATTAGAAATAAAAAGAGCCTAACCAGTTTTAATCTCTGGTTAGGCTAATCTTTAATTGAGTTGATTAGAAATAGCGATTAAGACTAACTACTTTGCCTAAAATTGAAACGTCGGGCAAGATAATATCGTCCATGGTATCATTTTCAGGGCGAAGTACGATATGATCTTTTTTCTTATAAAAAGTTTTACATGTTGCTTCATTATCTTCAGTCATAGCAACAACGACTTCACCATTATTGGCAGTTGCTTGTCTGCGGACGGTGATGATATCGCCATCCAAAATGCCAATATTAACCATGGATTCACCTTTAATGATCAGCATAAATAATTCGCTTGAATCATATTGAAGATCGGTAGGCTTAGGATAATATTCCATAGCTTCTTCTTCAGCAAGAATCGGAGCACCTGCGGCAACATAGCCGAGTAAAGGTACTTTATCGGATTTGATGCCCAATTTTTTAATTCCCAAGGCCGTTATTTCAATCGTCCTTGTTTTACTGGCAGATCTTTCAATCAGTCCACTTTCTTCTAATCGGTCAAGATGACCGTGGACAGTGGATGGAGAAGAAAGTCCAACACGCGCTCCAATTTCGCGAACAGTGGGTGGATAACCATTTTCATTGAGTAATTCATAAATAGATTGTAGCACGTTTAATTGCTTGGTCGTTATCTTAATCATTTCACTCACTCTTTCTATAGGATAATTTAATTGTAGCAGAAGTAGAATTATAAATCAAACAAATGTTCGTAGCAAAGGAGGAACGCTATGCTTTCATCTTCAAAACTAGCAAGAATTAATGAGTTAGCTAAACTTCAAAAAACTAAAGGCCTTACGGATTCAGAAAAAGAAGAACAGAATCAATTAAGACAAGAGTACTTAAAAGTCTTCAGACAGCACATGGTAAGACAGGTTGAGGGAGTTAAAATTGTCGATTCAGATGGAAATGATTTAACACCTGAAAAAGTTAAAAGAATTCAAAAAGCTAAAGGAATGCATAATCGTAAAGATTAATAGGTTAGAGTATTTAATCGGTTAAATTTTTAAAAGGAGAGATGGTATGTCAACATTTTCATGGGTTTTAATTGTTATTTTAGCATTGGTAGCAGGAGCAGTGTTAGGTTTCTTTATTGCTCGGAAGTATATGATGAATTATTTTAAAGAAAATCCACCTATTGATGAGCGCATGATTACGACTATGATGGCGCAAATGGGGCAAAAGCCTTCCAAGAAAAAAGTTCAGCAAATCATGCAGTCTATGAAGATGCAATCGAAATAGCTTTGTTTGAAAATATGTTTTTTCTTTCACAATTTTTGTTACTGTTTTCTGTCCTTAAGGAGCAGAAAAGGCGCAGAAAATTAGGTTTTCTTTAATCAAGTATACAATAAATTATTTTTAAGATTAAAAACCTCCTCCCTAGAGCAGCTTAACGACAGCTTCAAGGGTAGGAGTTTTTTTATAAAGCGTAATAATTATTTCTTTTTAGCAGGAACATAGCTAAAGCTTGGGTCTAATTGATGATCCAAATTATCAAAAGCCTTGGCCAATTCCTGGTCTATTTTAGCTAGTTGATCTTTATTATAATCTAATTCAGGATTATATTTAATGGCAGGTCCAAAAGCTATTTTAGCTCCTTGTCTCTTAAAGAATGATTTAAAGTCTAAAGGTGGTTGAATAGCAATTGGGATGATGTCTTTTTTTGAAAGACGTTGAATGAAAGCAGTTCCACCTTTAATTTCAGTTGTGTACCGACTACCAGAAGGAAAGATACCTAAATTCAAATTTTTTTCAGTTAATTGTTTGACGGCTATTTTGATCGTTTTAGGACTAGGTTTTTCTCGATTAACTGGAAAAACATGTGCCTTTCGTAAAATGCTAGCTAACAAAGAATTATGAAAAATTGATTCTTTTGACATAAAAGAAATTTCAAGTGGATAAAGTGCAATGGCCAAGTATAATGGATCCCAAAAAGAGCGGTGAGTGGCTGCTAGAATAAAAGTTGATTGATTGGGATCGGGAATGTTTTCTTTGCCAATTATATAGGATTTCCCATTAAAAAGACGAAAGAGACAGCGTAAAATGGCTACGGCAAACTGATAAAAAGTCATATTCAATTTCCTTTCAGTTACAATGTTTGTTATTATTTTACCAAGATTCAATCAAGATTCAAGTCAGCATATTCTTAAGGATTTATCAAGTTTTTTATAGGAGGAATGAATGATGTTTAAAATATTGAATTTCACTATTTTATTGTTAGTTAGTCTTACTTTTACAAGAAACGTTATAGCTAATGGTAGTTTAGGAGGGGTCTATTTAATTGAGACATACCCTATCAAGGAAAATTTATTTATACAAGGATTTGAGCTTGATCAAGAGGCCCAACTCTTAATCGGCACAGGTTTATACGGAGAATCAGCTTGGGGTTATTTTAATTGGGAAAAAGGCTTGTTAGACCGCTCCATTGGATTAGATAACCAATACTTTGGAGAAGGGATTTCTTTGCGTGACAATGAACTTTGGCAGTTAACTTGGAAAGAGGGCAAAGTTTTCAAATGGGATGTAAAGACCAAAGAACTAGTCAACACTTATGAAATAAAAGGTGAAGGATGGGGATTAGCTTATAATGAGGAAAAAGATCTGTTCTACTTGTCTGATGGGTCATCAACTATCTATACTTATAATCCTGACAACTTTAAATTAGTTGATCAAGTGGAAGTGAATTTAGAAGGAGAGCCATTAGATCAGTTAAATGAGTTGGAATATGCCAATGATGCAATTTACGCTAATATTTGGTATGATAATCGCATTGTTAAAATTGATCTCCAAAGTGGTCAAATACTTAAAACATATGATTTGACTCCTATGCTCGATCAGTTGGATCTTACAGCAGAACAAAGAGAAACAATGGATGTCTTAAATGGGATTGCTCATATTGAAGCGGATCAATTTTATTTAACTGGAAAAAATTATCCATTAATTTTTAAAGTGGAATTGAAATAATAGAAAGGAAGGTAAATAGTGGCTGCTATAACTTATGAATTAATCAAAGAAGAAAAACATACGGGAGCTCGATTAGGGATACTTCATACTCCACATGGCTCATTTGAAACCCCCATGTATATGCCGGTAGGAACATTAGCTACCGTCAAATCATTATCACCTGAAGAGTTAAAAGATATGGGAGCGGGTGTGATATTAAGTAATACCTATCATTTATGGTTAAGGCCTGGTGAAGAGATTATTGAGCAAGCAGGCGGGCTTCACAAGTTTATGAACTGGGATCAAGGGATTCTAACCGATTCAGGAGGGTTTCAAGTCTTTTCTCTGAGTGAGATTCGTGATATAGAAGAAGAAGGCGTTCATTTTCGTAATCATATTTCAGGAGAAAAATTATTCTTATCTCCTGAGAAAGCCATTCAAATTCAGAATGCTTTGGGATCAGATATTATCATGTCCTTTGATGAATGCCCAGACTATCATCAGCCTTATGATTACGTTAAAAAGTCGATTGCTAGAACTAGTCGTTGGGCAGAAAGAGGATTAAAAGCACATCAAAATCCTGAAAAACAAGCACTCTTTGGCATTTGCCAAGGGGCAGGTTATAAAGACTTGCGCTTACAACACGCTAAAGACATGATTGCTTTAGATTTCCCAGGCTATTCCATTGGCGGCTTATCAGTGGGCGAGACTAAAGAGGAAATGAATGAAGTCCTAGATTACTTAATGCCAGTTTTTCCTAAAAACAAACCACGCTATTTAATGGGGGTTGGTTCTCCTGATGCCTTAATTGATGGTTCCATTCGTGGTGTGGATATGTTTGATTGTGTCTTAGCTACTCGCATTGCTCGAAACGGTAGCTGCATGACTTCGCAAGGAAGATTAGTGGTGAAAAACGCTAAATATGCACGTGATTATAGCCCCATTGATCCTAAATGTGACTGTTATACCTGTCGTAATTATAGTCGCGCTTATATTCGCCATTTAATGAAGAGTCAAGAAACCTTTGGGTTACGTTTAACTTCGATACATAATACCCATTTCTTATTGCAATTGATGCGTGATGTTCGTCAAGCCATTCGAGAAGATAATTTATTAGAGTTTCGTCAAGCTTTTCGTGAAGAATATGGTTATAACAAACCAAATGCTCCAGAATTTTAATGGAGAAAGTCTTAAAAAACTGTTATAATATAAGAGATATTTAGAGGAGGAATTTTTAATGGGAAATAGTTATTTTGCTTTTTTACCAATGCTTATTATGTTCGCTTTATTTTACTTTATGTTGATTCGTCCCCAAAAAAAAGCGGCCGATGCAAAGCGCCAAATGATTGAGGCAATGCAAGCAGGTGATGGAGTAGTTACAATTGGGGGATTGCATGGAATAGTAGATGAAGTAAAACAGCAAGAAGGCCTTGTTGTAATTGACTGTGAAGGTATATATTTAACCTTTGAAATCAGTGCGGTAGCAAATGTTCTTAAGAGTGCGGGTACAAATGATGAAACCGTCTACTCTTCTGAAAATAAAACCACTGTTGAAGGGAAGTTAGAAACGGATGCTAATGTGTAAGTCTTAGCATCTTAAATGAATAATTGAAACATTTATTAGTAGGTAATTATTACTTATTAATAAATGTTTTTTCACTTATTCTATCTAGCTTTATAGTATTATTATTAGGATATGAAGCCTTTAGGAGGCTAAATATGAGATATGGCTTACTTACTTTCGATGATCCTAAACCGGATACAAGTCGCAAAATATTACATGTGGATATGGATGCCTTTTATGCTTCCATTGAAATTCGTGATAATCCGTCCTTAAGCAATCAACCTGTAGTTATTGCTAAACATCCAAAATTAACTAATGGACGAGGGATTGTGACCACTTGTAATTACATAGCGCGTCAATACGGTATTCATTCTGCAATGTCTTCTTTGGAAGCTTATAAGCGCTGTCCTCAAGCTGTTTTTATCAAAGGCAATATGGCTTATTACCGCTCGGTTTCGCAAGAAATTCGCAAAATTTTTTATCAATACACTGACCAAGTGGAGCCTCTATCCTTAGATGAAGCCTATTTGGATGTATCGAAAAATCATATAAAGGAAGAATCAGCTTTAAAAATCGCTCGTCTTATCCAGGCTCAAATTTATGAAGAAATTCATCTAAGTTGTTCAGTAGGAGTTTCTTATAATAAATTCATTGCTAAACTGGCTTCAGATTTTCATAAACCGAATGGTATTACCTTGGTTTCTCCGGATGAAGCCATACCTTTTCTTCATGCGCTCCCAATTAAAGATTTCTATGGGGTAGGCGCTAAGTCTTTAAGTATTTTTGAAAGCCATAACATTAAAACTGGCTCAGACCTAGCAAAGTTTTCACTCGAAGAATTAATTGCTAAATTTGGAAAAATGGGACACTCACTTTATTTTAAGGTTCGAGGTATTCACAATGTGCCTGTCAGTCAAAATCGGCAAAGAAAATCGATGGGAACTGAACAAACCTTTCAAACTTTCCTTTTAGATGAGGAGGTTATTAAGGAAAAAGTACGCCAACTAGTAGTGAAAATATCGCAAGATCTAAATGCTAAAGATTTATATTGTCAAACGCTCACTCTTAAGATACGTTACAGTAATTTTGAAACAGTGACCAGGCAAGACAGCTTTGCCTATCCAACTAATGATCGTTATCAATTAATGAATAAAGCTATAGAATTGTGGGAAGATCACGGTGAAGCAAATAGAGAGATTCGTTTATTAGGAATATCAGTATCCAAATTATTAGACCCTCAAAGTGAACCCTTACCCATTCAATTAGATATTTAATAGAAGGATATAAAATGGAAGGGTTTCTTCAACTGAACCCCATCTTTCAGTCGGGTATAGTCGGCATAGGAACATGTTTATGTACTGTATTTGCTGCATCTTTTGTTTTTTAGTAAAGAAAGTAGACAATAAATTACTAGCCATGATGCAGGGATTAGCAGGTGAAATTATGGTGGCAGCTTCTTTCTGGTTACTTTTAGCTCCTGCTTTAGAATAACTTGCCAGTGTTGGTTTTAAAATTCCTGAACGGTTTCCAGCAGCAGTTGGCTTTTTAGTTGGTGGTGTCTTCTTACGCTTAATGGATCAGTTTGTTCCGCACTTGCATTATGCTGAAGACTATGATTTTCGTTCGAGTGGAAGAATTAATTCCAGAATCACAAACAGAAGGCAATACAGACTTAGCAACCATGAGTTTTATGGTAGGTTTTGTTATTAAGATGGTTTTAGATGTGGCTTTAAGATATATTATTAATAAATAAGATTTTGAGGTGATTCTTTGGGAACTAAGCATGAACGCATTATCCAATACATTCAATCCTTGCCCATAGGAAACAAAATTTCTGTCAGAGGCATAGCTAAGCAATTGCAAGTGAGTGAGGGAACTGCTTATCGTGCTATCAAAGATGCTGAAGAAAAGGGACTTGTTTCGACTATTGAACGGGTAGGGACTATACGTATTGAACAGAAAAATCACTTATCAGTCGGCCATTTAACCTTTGGTGATATAATCCCTCTAATTGATGGCGAGGTCTTAGGGGGGGAAAAAGGACTGGATAAACCCCTGACCAAATTCATTATTGGAGCGATGACCTTGCAAGCTATGGAGCGATATTTTGAAAGTCAGACCCTGATTATTGTTGGTAATCGGTCTGAAGTTCACCGACACTCCCTAAAGAATGGTATCGCTGTATTAATAACAGGTGGCTTTAAAACCGACCACGATATTATAAGACTAGCAAACCAAGAAGAGCTACCCATTATAACGACTAGTTATGATACTTATACTGTTGCCTCATTAATCAATCAATCAATCAACGAGCAAATGATTAAGCAAGAAATTGTAACAGTTGAAGAAGTCTATACTCCTATTGAAAGAACGGTATCATTGGAGCCTTCAGATACTATTGAGAATTTTAAGAAGAAATCGAGTGAAACTGGTTTATCAAGATTCCCAGTGGTGACCAATAAGCGTTTAGTAGGAGTCGTAACTGCTAATGATTTAATGGGAAGAGGTAACAGTGTTTCAATTGAACGGGCGATGAGTAAAAATGTCATTACTGTTAAGCCGCATATGAGTTTAGCATCTGTTTCATATAAGATGATTTGGGAAGATATTGAAATGATTCCCGTTGTTGCTGACAACTTGCAACTTTTAGGTGTCGTTTCTCGCCAAGATGTTATGAAGGCCTTACAAAATATTCAACAGCAACCACAAACAGCTAATACCTTTGAACACGATCTGTTAAAACACTTGGTTGAAGTTAACCGTAATGATTTTAAAAATCGTTATGATTATCAGTTTGAGGTCCAACCCCAGATGGTTAATACTTTGGGGACTTTATCCTATGGAGGGCTTTGTGAGTTGATTGCCCAAGTTGCAATTATCAAGGTAAAGGATTTAACAGGTCATAATAATATTCTTGAATCACTTAATCTTAATTATTTCACATTTATTCAATTAGGAAACTTGATTGAATTTCAAGTTGAAATTTCTAACTACAATCGACGTTCGGCAATTTCTCAAGTGAAAGTTTTTGTTGAAAATATTCTGGTCGCTCAAGCAACAGTTGGTTCACAAATGGTAAATAAAAGACAGAAGGAGTCTAACTAATGACAGTTAAGCAAAGCTTAATCGAAAAGTTAATAAGTCTAATTGATCAATATGATCGTATTATTATTCATCGACACATCAATCCAGATCCAGATGCGATTGGTTCACAATTAGGGCTGAAGGCCACAATCAAACATAATTTTCCAGATAAGACTGTCCTAGCTGCTGGCAAGATGGGCAAGGGAATTGAGTGGTTGGGCCGTATGGATAATGTTGACAGACAGGATTATGAAGATGCTTTGGTAATTATTTTAGATACACCAGTTTTTGAACGGATTGACGGAAATGATCACATTCAAAATAATACTTTAATCAAAATAGATCATCATCTGGTAGTTGAGCACTTTGCTGACTTGGAAATTGTTGAAATTCTAAGTTCTTCAACTGCAGAACTCATTACTAAAATGATCATGCATTCTCAAGGTCAATTGACCCTTTCACCACAAGCTGCTACATTCCTATATGCGGGCATTGTCGGTGATACAGGACGGTTCCTCCATTCAAATACCACTCAAGCAACCTTTGAGGCGGTAGCTTATTTGATGGCTCATCAAGCTGAAAATACTCAAATTAACCGCAAGATGAATGAGTTATCACTCAATGAATTGAATTTCCAATCATTTGCCATTGATCAAATTGAATTGTATGAAAAGGGAGTAGCAACAATGACCTTGAAACAAGCAGATTTAACTCAAAGAGGAATGACGGTTGATGGAACCAATGCGGTTACCAATTTACCAGGACGTTTAAAAGAAGTATTAACATGGGTTATTTTTATTGAAAAAGAAGACTCACATGGAGAGTATCGTGCACGTATTCGCTCAAAAGGCCCAAATATTCATCAAGTAGCGATCCAGTTTAATGGCGGTGGTCATGAAATGGCTTCGGGAGCCAATGTTTATGATGACGAAGAGAAAAAAGAGCTAATTGATCAAATGATTAAAGTTAATGCTCAGTTTTTAAAAGATCAAAACATTTAATAATCTAATCGATAAAAAGTTCTTTCCCTTTAACGTGGCACTGCACCCCATAAATGGGACAGAATAAAAAACACCTTTGTTAGGCTGCTTGTTGACGTTTTAATTTGATTTTGAGTGGATTTATCTCGCTAAGTTCTTCGAATCCTTTGCCATAAGTCTATTGTTTACCGCCGGCTTGATTGAAGCGCTAGGTTTGACTTTAACGATCCCAAGGCCAGCAAGTTTTTACTTGAGACGTGTTCTTAATGTTTCATTCATCTATTATTTGTTTATTAGTCCGGCCTTCATTTTTCATTTCAATACATTTCGATTTTGTTTCTGCAGAGTAAGCTAGGTGATTAACCCTAATCAAACACCTCCATTAAATTCATTTCACACGAATTCAACGGAGGTGTTTTTATGTTTGCCTCACTATTTGGGGTCAGTGCCTAGTACAGGTTAAAGTGAAAGGATCTTTATTTTGTTTTGTTATTCATTAAACCATGAGCGATTGTCCTTTTCGATCAGATAGTCACCTGCTTCTGGTCCGTTAGACTGGGCAGGGTAGAAAGCCAAATCGGGATCTTTTTCTTCTTGCCATAGAGCATGAATGGAATCGATAAATTGCCAAGCATACTTGACTTCTAGGTAGTGAGCGAAATTACTCAGGTCGCCGTTCATACAGTCAAAAAGTAATTTTTCGTAGTCACCTGGTATAACCTTGGTAAGTTCTCGTGGAAGATGATAGCATAAATTGAGCTCTTTAATTTCGTTACGATGGGTAGAATCAGACTGGGATAAGCACAAACGAATGCCAGCATGAGGAGCTAATTCAATTTGTAAATAGTTAGCTGGAACATTTTCAGCTTGCTTCTTATAGATTATTTTAATATCGGTCTGTTTATTATTAAGATGCTTACCTGAGCGCAAATAGATGGGGGTGTTTGCCCATTTATCTTGCTCAATGGCTATTTTTAAAGCCATATAGGTTTCGGTTGTCGAGTCACTGGCAACGTCTTTTTCTTGACGGTAAGCTACGTGACTTTGGTCTTCACTTTGTATGTATTGCCCACGTACCACATGTTTTTTTAAAACTTCTAAGTCAGCATAGTGTTTCAATTGTTTCAATCGATCAATTTTTTTCTGCCTTAAAGCCTCATTACTCCTATTAGCAGGTAGGTCCATAGTGATCAAGGTTAATAATTGCAGGGCATGATTTTGGATCATATCGCGACTGACCCCACTAGTTTCATAATAGGCTCCACGATCTTCGACTCCAATTTCTTCATCTAAAGTGATTTGAATGTGGTCGATATTGGCTGGATCCCATAGGAATTGGCTGAGAAAGTTGTTCATCCGAATGGGTAGAATTTGATTGACAATACTCTTACCTAGATAATGATCAATTCGATAAATTTGATTTTCATCAAAGGACTGAGTTAACTGAGTCTGTAATTCTTCAGCTGTTTTTTCATCATATCCAAAAGGTTTTTCAATAATTAGTCGATTATATCCCTGGTCAGTGAGTAAGCCTTGATTTTTTAATTGACTGGTAATAACTGGGAATAACTTAGGAGATAAAGAAATATAAAAAATCTGATTTCCTTGAGTTTGATATTTTTCTGAGAGAGAAAGAGATAGCTTTTTAAGTTGGTTATACTGTCGACTTTCCTTTACATCATTAGCTTGATAATAAAAATGCGAGAGAAAATCTTCAATGTTCTCATTCGCTTGTTTAGCTTGTGAAAGACTTTCTTTAACCACTTGACGAAAGAATTCATCGTCCCATGCTCGTCTAGCGGTCCCAATTATTGCAAAATGGTCAGCTAAAAAGCCTTTATTATATAATTGATAAAGGGCAGGGTATAATTTACGGTGGGCTAAGTCACCACTAGCCCCAAAAATAGTCATAATTAAGCGATATTCTTTCATCTTTATGATGCCTCCATTTTTACATAGTTTTTATTATATCAAATTAGATCTTGGATTCAAGATTAAGAATCCGTCATATTTTATCAGATAGCTTTATGGTATACTTTTTTACGAATGACGTTATTATAAGCAAAAGAATATATAGAGGAGAAATATATGAATTTTAATGAATTAAATATAAAAGCATTTATTAAGCAAGCACTGGATAGAATATCATTTAAAAAGTTGACCCCGGTGCAAGAAGAAGTGATCCCTCTTGCCTTAAAAGGCGAGAGCCTTATTGTAAAGTCTCAAACTGGGTCAGGAAAAACACATGCTTTTCTTATTCCGTTATTGGAGCAATTAGATCCTAGCGATCAAAAAGTTCAAGCAGTTATTACAGCTCCTAGTCGTGAATTAGCCAATCAAATTTATGAATTTGCGACGGAATTAGTAGGTGATCAAAGTGAGAGTATCAGAATTTCACGTTTTATAGGTGGAACGGATAAGGAAAGACAGATAGATAAATTAGCCAACCAACAACCGCATCTAGTAATTGGAACGCCAGGGCGAATTTTTGATCTGATGCAAGCCAATGCTTTATGGGTACAAACAGCTAAGACGATGGTTGTGGACGAAGCGGATATGACTTTTGATTTGGGTTTTTTATCAATTGTCGATGAAATTGCTTCTAGAATGGCAGAGAATCTGCAAATGATGGTTTTTTCTGCTACGATTCCTCAGCAGGTAGCAGTGTTCTTAAATAAATACATGACCGGACCCAAAGAGATTACGATTAAACCGAAGCAAGTGCTAACTGACCAAGTGGAAAATTACTTAATTGATATCAAAGGGATCAAACGAGAGGAAATGGTCTATAATCTATTAACAATGGGTCAGCCCTATTTAGCAATTGTTTTTTGTAATACTAGAAATTATGCCGATGACTTAAGTGAATTTTTAAAAAGCAAGGGCTTAAAGATAGCCACCATTCATGGTGGCATGCAACCAAGAGAAAGAAATCGTTTAATGAAACAAATTCGAAATCTAGAGTTTCAATATGTGGTGGCTTCTGATCTTGCGGCCAGAGGAATTGATATTCCAGGTATTTCGCACGTTATTAATACCGAATTGCCAAAGGACTTAGAATTCTTTGTCCATCGTGTCGGTCGAACAGCGCGAAATGACTTAACCGGCACAGCCTATACCTTTATGGGGCCTGACGATGAAGCGGCTATTGAGAGCTTAGAAGCCAAGGGTATTAAATTTACTGAAGTCAAATATAGTAAGGGTGAGTTAAAAGAAGTTGATCATCGGAGTCGACGCTCCGTTCGCAAAAATACACAAGAAAAAACACAAGATCCTAAGGTAAAACAATTAATTAATCGCGCTAAGAAGACTAAAGTCAAGCCGGGCTATAAAAATAAACTGAAGCAAGAAATAAAAGAGCATAAACGCTCAGTTGGCCGACGTAAAAATAAATTGAGAGCTAGACAAGAACGAAAAAATAAGACAAATTAAGGGACTCCTGAATTAGGAGTCCTTTTTGTCTTCATCTGTTTTAATATCTTCTTCTTTGATAATGTTGATATCCATATGAGATAACAATTGATGCATGAAGAGAGTATGTTGTTTAAAAGTATGGTAGATAATAAAGAGTGTTAGGCCCACAAAGAGATAGAAAGGAACATAAAAGCCTGACCATAATAATTGAATGATTTCTATCATTAAGATTGGCACAAAAGAACAAACCATAACTAACTTCATTCGCACCATAAAAGGTAAAGGAAAGTTTAAACGCATGTTCAAGATACCGGTTAATAAAGAGGTAATAACTAGAAAATAAAAGTGAGCGAAGACCGCGGCTATCCAAGTCATTATTATAGTAAAGAAGAGTTGAGTTAAACTAAATTGACTAGCATAAGTCAAAACGGCCGCTAGATTTTCTTTATTAGTGACCATATCATGATTAAAGGCAAAAACCTGACCATTTTCGGGTGTATAGACCAGTATTTGGTTTTTAACTAGTAACAAGTTGAAGGTGCTCGTCAATTGAGGGTCTCTATTATCTACTGACTTTAAAATTAAACCTTCTCCTTCAGAAAGATTGGTCAACTGATCGTCTATAATTAATTGAAATTGTCGTGATTCATAATATAGAGCTTTCTCGCCTTCATTAAGCTGGAGTTCACCCGCATTAATGTGGAAATCAGGTAGATAATTAATGCTTTCATTAATATCTGTTTGAATGGATCGCAGTGTTGGAAAAAGGGCTTTTCCAAAATTCAAAGCCATTAAAATGGTGATAATTAAAGGAAGGACTAATACTTGCTTCCATTTGACATTGAGGCTCTCGATATAAAAGCGTGGATTATTCAAGCCATTTTTAAGGATAAAAAATAATTTTTTCAAATAAAACATCCTTTATTCTATAATTTAATAGAGCTATCTTATCCAACTATTCAGCATTATGCAAGTTGGACGCCTATATTTATTATAACATGAATTATTTATTTTTATGGCGAAATTTGTTTTGATCTACTATTAATAAAGCAATAGCTAGAAAGCTAACCAAGCCACCATAATAGATAGAGTCGGGGAAATAAGTCATCTTAATTGTATGTTTACCTTTGGTCATTGGAATAGCCATTAAAGTATCATTTAAAACTGGAAGGGCTTCTACAAACTGATTGTCCACTTTAACATGCCAATAAGGATCATAAGGCAATGTCATCAGCAAATATCCTTCTTCTTGCTCAATATTAATTTGGCCTTCCAAAGTATTTTCTTCAAAAGAAGTAATTTTTAGAGACTTGTTTTTTCTTTTTGTGATTAACTGCTGATAGTTTTTAAGGTTGAATTCATAGAGATTTATAAGGTTGGCTTTAAAAGTGTTTTTCTTTAACTTAACTCTAAGTGAATGTTCTTTACCTGATTTTTTAAAAGCCGCATCCATAATTTGGCGGCTGTTAGTAGGCGAATAAAACTCATAAGGCTTACTATCTAGTATAAGTTCAACTCTGTTGTTAGAAAAATGATTAGGAAAAGTAAAATAAAAGGGATTGTTTGATTCAGTATCAAAGGATAGGGCAAAAGAAGCATCCCTTTTGGGATTTTCTTTTTTGTAGGTATAGAAGTCCCCATCTCCTTTATTGGTCACATTCAGATTTAGATAATCAATTTTTTTGAATTTTTTTTGTTCAAAGAATTGTAGCTTTTCACCGTCAAAGTTCAGCAAGTCTAATAAGATTTCTTGATTTTCAATGGGCTTATATTTTTTAAACTTAGCTTTTATAACCACAGGAGATACTTCCATTCCTAGTCCCAAAACATTCGGATTTTTATAGTAGACATAGCGCTTTTCTTTTTTGAGTTTTTGATGCGCTCGAATATCAAAATCGCTGACTTCTCGATATAAAGCGTAACTTTCAACCGTGGCATACATATTTGTATTGGAGGTGATATCGATGAGGTAGCGAATATTCAAAAAATCATCGGTAAACAGGGTCCCACTGGTGTAATAAATGGAATTACTAGTGTGTGGAATTCCCAAATAACCATACAGTTGGCTAGTAGAAGCCTCTAAGGTTGATCCAAAATGATTGACGCTAGGATAATTAGCGAAAAAGGATTCATTTTTTGTTCGATTAAAGGTCTTATGGATGCGATAGAATTCATTTTCTTTAGGTTGAACAGGGGCAATCATCTCATCCAATAAGGCAATATAATCTTTAAATCGAGAAGGTTGCACATAATGATCATTAGATGACAAAATGAAGTAACCGTTTAGAGTCATATCTCCACATGTTAGAAGGAGTATTAGGAAAAGCAAACCCTTATTGGGCTTGCGATTAAGATAGAAAATAAAACTAATTAAGAGCATGAAGATGAGGCTATAAAAGATTTTTGCATCACTTAAAAAGCTATAATTATCATTCAAAAAATAAAATAAACAAAAGACTGTTAAAGAAAAAACTATGGTGAGTATTTGATAGAGTCTGATCTTATGAACGTATTTATAAGAGCGAATCGCTAAAATTAATAAAAAGAATGAAACTAAGAATGAAAAACGAGAAGGATACCAAATCGGAAATTGACCAAGGTGCCATGCCTTATCTAAATTAGTGAAAGTAAAGGAGGCAAAGTAAAAGACTAATAACATAAAGCTGATTAGTTTTTCTTTCATTCTTATCTTAGCTGAGAGAAAGTATAAGATAAGAAGAACTACCACAGTCATGCCCACATAAAAATTGGCTGAACCGTTGGATAACTGATTAAAATTAAAAGCACCGATAAAGTTTTTGGCCAGTAAATCCATCAAGGAGTGTTCACTTGAACAATCAAAAATAAAATCGAAGGATCCTTTCTTATGAGCATTTTTGCTGCTCAGAGTTGAAATAAAAGTAGGGAGTAAAAAGAGTCCTGACAATCCGGTTGAAAGCAGTGAATATTTTATAAAAGAAAAGTATTGCGAAAAAACTTTTTTGATTGAAAGGTGTTTCTCATCTTCGAAAATGACAAAAAGACTATAACCCATTAAAAAGATCGAAATCATATAAGCTATGTAATAATGACTGATCATTGCAATCGCTAAACTAAAAACATAAAGAAGCGGTTTGTTCTCTTTGAGTAGATAATCTAGACCTAGTGCAATTAGTGGTAACCAGAATAATCCATCTAACCACATGATATTCAGTTGATAGGCCATGGTATAAGACATGAAGGTATAGGCTTGACTAAAAGCTATATTCATGACTGGCTGGATGGTGTATTTTTTTTCAACAAAATAATAAAAACTGGCCGAAATGGCTAGCAGTTTTATGAGGGTTAAAAATAGAATGGCGAAATCTAAATTTTCAGTTTTAAAAAATAGTAAAATCAGATTAAAGGGACTCATTAAATAATACGCCCATAAGCCAATCATCTCACCACCAATTCCTTTTTCAAAAGAATAAAGGAAGAGTCTAGGATTTTCTGTGAGTGCTCGTTGATACAAACTGAAAAAATCGATGTATTGCTGGCTTAAATCAACGGTGAGCAGGGTACGTTCTTGTTGATCTCCTATGGGAATAAATTTCATCAAATAGGCTAACATACTTGCTATTAAGAAGCTAATAAATATATTCACTAAAATAAAATATTTTCTACTTTTAATTTTCACGAAAAAACTCCTTTTTCTTGAAACATTGCTTATCTATCTTAGCAAAAAATAGTGATAAAATCACAAAATAATAAATGTTAATTTATGACTTAACGGATAAAGTTTCAACTTGAGGTATAGTTTGCTATAATAACTTAGACTTTAGAAATAGATTACAGAAAGTATGATGAAGATGCCTAAAAAATTAAATAAAAATAAAAAAAAGAAGCGTTCACATATACCTAGGCGATTAAATCTTTTGTTTTTTACAGCCTTTTTAGCTTTTACAGCCCTTTTTATTCGTCTGGGATATTTGCAACTATATAAAGGAGAAAGTCTTACTAAAATGGTTCAACGAACCGAATCAACCATTTCAACGGGGGCTGTGCCTCGTGGAATGATCTATGATAGCCAAGGTGATGTGATTGTCGGTAATCAACCGGAACGAGCTATTCTCTTTACCAGAGATCGTGCCTCGAGGGTAGATAATGGAGATCTTATTAAAATTGCTACTCAGTTAGCCTCTTTAATTGAATTACCAACTCAAGGAGTTACCGAAAGAGATAAGAAAGATTATTTTATCGTAAATAATATCGACGAAATTCGTAAACGTTTAAATGATGAGGAACTGCTTTTATCAGGCAGTCAGGCTTATGAAGCTCAATTATCAAAAGTTGAAGACGAAGATTTAGAATTTTCGGAAGCCGAATTAAAAATTATTGCCATCTATAAACGTATGGCAGCTGCTTACGAGTTATCGACCGTTACGATAAAAAATAAAAATGTTACCCAAGAAGAAATAGCTAGGGTGAGTGAAAACTTAAGAAACTTACCCGGCATTCAAATTGGGACTGATTGGCAAAGAGTTTATCCTAAAAAGGATATGCTCCGTTCTATCCTAGGACAAGTTTCGACTGAAGAGCGCGGTATTCCAAGAGAAGACGCTAAGGAATTATTGCTTAAAGGTTATGCTATGAATGATCGAATCGGAATTTCTTATTTAGAAAAGCAATATGAATCGATTTTAAAAGGCTCTAAATCAGTTTTTAATATTGTGACAGATGCTAAAGATGATATTCTAAAAAATGATAAAGTCTACGAAGGTTCAAAAGGAAACAATCTGGTATTAACTATCAATACAGATTTTCAAGCTAAGTTAGATGAGATTGTTGAAAGCAGTTTAGTTAATATGGGAGCCGAACAGGGATTAAATGATCGAGTTTATGTGGTAGCCTTAAATCCAAAAAATGGTGAAGTATTAGGTATTTCCGGTAAGAGATATGCTTATGATAAAAAAAATGATACCTATAATCGTGAGCAAATTGTTGATGACGCTTTAGGAGCCATTAACACATCCTACGGTATGGGGTCTAGTGTCAAGCCTGCCATGATCTCAATGGGTTATAAAGAAGGCGTTATTTCTTTAACAGATAATGTAATTGTTGATGAACCATTAAAATTCCAAGCTTCTCAAGAGAAAACATCCCTATTCAATCGAACAGGGCAAATTCCTATTGATGATATGATTGCATTGCAACGTTCTTCAAACATTTACATGATTAAGTTAGCCATGCGTATCGGTGGGCAATACAATTATGAAGAAGAGGGACGATTGAATATTAATCCTCGGACCATCGATATTTTGAGAAGGAACTTTGCTGAATTTGGCTTGGGAACTAAGACTGGTATCGACCTCCCCAATGAATCAACGGGATATACACCTGCTAGTAATATGTTAGTTTCAGCACTTGATTTATCGTATGGTCAATTCGACTTATACACACCGTTACAGATGGCTCAATATGTCTCTACAATAGCTAATAACGGCAAACGTTATTCACCTAGATTGGTTAAAGAAGTTCGCGGAACTGATAAAAACGGTCAATTAGGTGGGATTGTTACCACTATTCCACCAAAGTTAATGAATGTCATTCAAAATGAACCTGCCCAAATGCAAAGAATTCAAGAAGGAATGCGAATGGTTTCCCATACCCAAGAAGGAACTGCTTCATTTTATTTGCAGGATTATCCTTTTCAAGTAGGGTCGAAAACGGGAACGACAGAAGCCTTCTATGCAGGACCTATTCAATATGCAAAAAATGATCCTGTTATAAATGGTACTTACATTGGTTATGCACCCTTTGATGATCCTGAGATAGCTATTAGCGTGATTGTCCCTTACCTTAACCAGTCTTCATACGGTGGTGAAGCCACTCGAATAGCACGGGACGTGTATAATGCTTACTTTGAATTGAAATCAGCCACTAGAGAGACTATTATTGATTATAAGAATAAGAAAAATTTAACTTCGCCTTAATTAGGGTTAAATTTTCAGAAAGATTTATTTAAATCTTCACAAAGGTTTGCTAAACTGAGAAAAAATAGATGAGGTGAAATAATGGATATTTGGATTTTAGTACTGGCTCTATTGGTGCTGGCAATTATTGTCTTGGTGATGTCTTTGTTTACCAAAGACTCTACTGGTAATGCAAGCTTAAATAAAAAGCTTGAAGATCACGCAGAAAAAATCAGACAGTTACAACATTCGATTAATCAACTCAAGGTGGAAGATACTTCCATTGAAAGTGTTGAGGAAGAATTTATGCAGCCTTTAACAGCTCAAGATGTTTATTTTGCACCCAAAGAAGATGCTGAAGAATTTGAAGCAATTGAAGCAGTTGAAGAGCATGAAGCTCTTGAAGTTGCAGAAGAAGTGGTTCAACCGCGTGTCAATTATGATGTCAATGATCGCAATCGCGAAGACATCATTCGTTACTATTCACAAGGTTATACCTTAAAAGAAATTGAAGATGAGGTTGATGAAGAGCTCGTAACCATTCAATACGTGATCGATGAATATATTGAAAACCGCTAGTTAGGAGGTTTAATATGAAAAAAGAAAAATTAAGATCATTAGGGGTGGGGCTTCTAATTGCCAGTTTACTAACGGCTGTTTATGCTACCTTTGTTCAAGGGTATGTGCCAATCGAGGGAGTGACCTTACCTAGCTTACTTGATGGGCAAGAAACCAGGCAATTAAAAGACAAGGTTAAAGAAAGTGAAGCCAGTTTAGAAAAACTAACAGGCGATAATGAAAACTTAAAAAAACAATTAGAAAAAGTGACCACCGATAACGAATCCTTAACAGAAAAGGTTGCTAAACAAAGAGAATCAATTGATTATTTAGAGTCACTGAGAGATGAGAGTGATAATACTGAAGAACAAGATGAATCCATAGATTCTAATGATGAAACTGCAAGTGAAGATAATAACCAAGCTTCTGCTGAAGGAGCCTTTGTAATTCGTCAAGGAGAGAATGCTAGTCAGATTTCTCAGCGATTAGAAACAGAAGGATATATTACCTCCGCTCAAGAGTTTCAAAACCTTATCGAACAATGGCAATTATCTTCATTAATTCAAACAGGCGAATATCAATTGAACTCTGATATGACCATTCATGAAATTGCTAGCCAGTTAACTCATGGAGCTTATTATTATCAATAAAAAACCATAGCTAAATTTTAGAAACAATGGTATAATCTTATAGTGCTGTTCTTGGAAGAGTAAATATTTTTTAGTTTGGAGGGAAAATCATGCGCGTAAACATCAATTTAGAATGTACTGAATGCGGTGAACGTAATTACTTAACTAATAAAAACAAACGTAACAATCCTGATCGTCTGGAAGTTAAAAAGTACTGCCCAAGAGATCGTAAGGTAACATTACACCGTGAAGTTAAAAAATAATTTTTATGAAAGTCTGGGCCATTAATGACCTAGACTTTTTATTTTTAACTGAATTAGGCTCAATAGGAAAAAATAGCTACTTAGTGTATAATGGACTTCAAATTATTAAAGGAGTTTCAAATATGAAAAAGAGACGTATTTTAGCCTTACCCTTCGTTACTTATTCCTTAGTAGCGATCAACTTAATGGTCTTCATTTATATGTTAATAAGATTTCAAACAACAACATCCTTAGAGGCTTTAATAAAAACGGGAGCGAAGTCCAATGAATTAATTCTTTATGGTGGAGAATGGTGGCGATTAATTACACCAAGCTTTATACATATTGGTTTTGAACACTTGCTTTTTAATAACCTTTCTCTTTATTTTATAGGGCAAGACTTAGAAAAAATTCTTGGACACGGACGCTTTTTAATAATTTATTTACTTGCTAGTTTTGGGGGCAATGTATTTTCTTTTGCCTTTAATGACAATGTTTCAGCAGGTGCTTCGACAGGTATTTTCGGCTTGTTTCTAGCTTATATTGTCTTAGCGAAAATGTATCCCAATATGATTGTTTTAAGGCAAAGAGCCATTAATTTTTCACTGTTAATTATTTTGAATGTCATTACTGGTTTTTCTTCTCAAGGGATTGATCAGTGGGGACATTTTGGTGGAGCGGTATACGGTGGTATGACGACCTTAGTCTTAGGTCTAGGTCACCGATTGCATGCCAGTGTTGATAAGAAGATAAGATCAGGGGTTTTTTGGGGAATATTTATTTTGACTGCTCTCTTAATTATGGGTAAAATTTTTAACTATCGCTAGGAGGCTGTATATGAAAAAGATTATCGGCATCGATTTGGGTGGAACGAGTGTTAAAATGGCCATTATTTCACAAAAAGGTCAAATTATTGAAAAATGGTCAATACCAACCATGACTCAAAATAAAGGTCAAAAAATTGTTCCTTCGATTATTGAATCTATTCAAAACAAATTAGAAGAAAGACAAGAAGTAGCAGAAGATTACCTAGGCATTGGAATGGGTAGTCCAGGCACTATTTTAGAAGATGGTTCAGTTAAGGGAGCCTATAATTTAAATTGGGTACACCCTCATCCCGTTAAAAGCCAATTTGAAAGAGCAATCAACCTTCCCTTTATGATCATTAATGATGCTAATTCAGCTGCTCTTGGTGAACTCTGGCAAGGAGCAGGCAAGGGTTGCAGTGATTTAGCAATGTTAACTTTAGGAACAGGAGTTGGAGGAGGAATTATCT
This sequence comes from Facklamia sp. P12937, assembly GCF_050409505.1. NCBI lineage: Bacteria > Bacillati > Bacillota > Bacilli > Lactobacillales > Aerococcaceae > Facklamia > Facklamia sp. P12937. The sequence continues at coordinate 90,323 of NZ_JBNUPI010000002.1, read as the reverse complement.
GCCAAAATCGTTTGATTAAAGGGGCCTCGGGTTCAGCGGGAGAAATTGGCCATATAACAGTGGACTTTACCGATCGTTTTCCTTGTTCATGTGGTAAAAAGGGATGCTTAGAAGCGATCGCTTCAGCCAAAGGTCTCAATAACTTGGGTCAACTTCTTGCTAAAGATTATCAAGGCCAATCTTCTTTGTACCAAATGTTCCAAGCTAGCCAAGTGGTTGAAGCTGAGGATTTAATGGTAGCAGTAAAAGCTAATGATGACTTTGCTCTGGAAATTTTTGAAAACTTTTCAAAATACATAGGCTTAGCTTGTTCATACTTAGCAAACATTCTCAATCCGCAACAGATTGTTATCGGAGGGGGTATCTCCAAGGCTGGAGACTCCCTTAAGGAATCCATTGAAAAACAATATCAAAAATTTGTTTTTCAACCTATCAAAGATCAAACACAAATAAGCTTAGCTGAATTAGGCAATGACGCCGGAATTTTAGGAGCAGCTTATTTAATTTTAGTAAAAGAAAGTAGGAAATAATGATGAGTATATTTGAACTGTTTTTGTGGATAATTGTAACTGTTCTTTTAGTTTATGGTATTTTCTGGGTAAGCCTTTGGATAATGCGCAAACGATCAGCCCAATTGGTCGCTAGTGGAGAATTAAATGAAATTATTCGCAAAGTCCAAGTGGTTGATGTTCGTGAAGCGGGAGAATTTGATGCACGTCATATTTTAGGAGCTAGAAGTATTCCAATGTCGCAATTTAAAATGCGTTTTAGTGAAATTCGAAAAGATATTCCTGTTTATTTAGTGGATGATAATTATTTTTTAAGTTCAAGAGCTGCTAATATATTAAGAAAGAATGGATATGACCAAGTCTTTATTCTAAAGGGTGGAATGGAAAAATGGTTTGGGAAAACCAAATCGAATCAATAAAAAATGAAGTGGCAGAATCCACTTCATTCCTATTATCCTTTATAATTAAAAAAAGAAATTACGAGACTAAAAATGACACCAGCTAACATGGTAATCACCATAATAATCGAAAAGATTTTTATACGTCGATCGTATTTACTTTTCTTTTTTTTGTTGGCTTTCATTGGCTGGAACCTCCTATCCATTGATAAAAATAGTGTAACGCAAACGCCTATAAAATGCAATTTGTCTTTATTAAGTTAACTTTAATTCAAGTTAAAAGTTTGTTAGAATGAGATAATCATGAAAGTGAAGGAGATAATTAGATGACATTAGCTCAAATTGGTGTAGTTGGAATGGCTGTAATGGGAAAGAATTTAGCGTTAAATATTGAAAGTAGAGGTTATCGTGTAGCAATTTATAATCGCTCACAGTCTAAAACAGAAGCAGCCATAAACGAAAATAAAGATAAAAATTTAGTAGCTAGCTATGACTTGGAATCCTTTGTTCAATCAATTGAAAAGCCTCGTCGTATCTTGTTAATGGTAAAAGCAGGTCAAGCGACTGATTCTACAATCCAATCACTTTTACCTCTTTTAGACCAAGGAGATATTTTAATCGATGGAGGGAATACCTTCTTTAAAGATACTATGAGAAGAGCAGAAACTTTAGCTGACTCTGGCATACATTTTATTGGGATGGGAGTTTCTGGTGGGGAAGAAGGTGCCTTACATGGTCCTGCCTTAATGCCTGGTGGACCAAAAGAAGCCTATGAATTAGTTGAGCCTATCTTAAAAGAAATTGCGGCAAAAGCACCAGCTGATCAAGAACCCTGTGTAGCTTATATGGGAGCAAATGGTGCCGGTCATTATGTTAAAATGGTTCATAATGGTATTGAGTATGGTGATATGCAATTAATTGCCGAATCCTATGCAATCATGGATAAATTATTAGGAATGTCTGCAGATGAGATTGCTCAAGTCTTTGAGGAATGGAACCAAGGAGAATTAAATTCCTATCTAATCGAGATCACCGCCAAGATTCTTAAGGAAAAAGACCCTGAAAGCAAGCGACCAATGGTTGAAATGATTATTGATAAAGCTGGTAATAAAGGGACTGGAAAATGGACCTCGCAATCAGCTTTAGACTTAGGCGTTCCCTTACCTACAATTACAGAATCGGTTTATGCGCGCTTTATCTCTGCTTTAAAAGAAGAACGTGTTAAGGCTTCTCAAATTATTCAAGGACCTTCGCATGATACTTCTAGCTTCCAAAAGGATCGTAAACAGTGGATAGAGAAAATTCGTCAGGCACTTTATTTTTCAAAAATTATGTCCTATGCTCAAGGGTTTGCAGAATATCGCAGCGCTTCCGAAGAATATCAATGGGATTTAAATTATAGCCAAATTGCCCGTGTCTTCCGTGCAGGGTGTATTATTCGTGCGCGCTTTTTGCAAGATATTTCTGATGCTTTTGATCGTAATAGAGAATTAGATAACCTTTTATTAGATAATTTCTTCACTCAAATCACTAATCAGTATCAATCAAGTGTTCGCGAAATTGTTTCTTTATCAGTTCAAGCGGGTGTTGCTGTTCCTGGATTTTCAAGCGCAATTGCTTATTATGACTCGTATCGTAGTGAAGTACTTCCAGCTAATTTAATTCAAGCACAGCGTGATTATTTCGGAGCGCATACTTATGAACGTGTGGATAAAGTTGGCAGCTACCATTTCATTTGGGATGAATCGCGTGAAGAAAGAGTAGACCAATAGTCTAAGACCTTAATAAACGTTAATTGGTTAGTAAGTTAAGTCTATAGGAGGAAGTTCGCATGGTAAAAAATGTAAATCAACGTGTCTTAATTGTTGAAGATGAGAAAAACTTAGCTCGCTTTGTTGAGCTTGAGCTTCAACATGAAGGCTATGAAACAGCTATCTGTTATGATGGGCGCAGTGGTTTGGAAAAGGCCTTAGAAGAAAAGTGGGATGTTATTTTACTTGACCTAATGTTACCTGAATTAAATGGGTTGGAAGTTGTACGCCGTATTCGTCCAGTTAAAGATGTACCTATTATTATTATGACGGCTAGAGATTCTGTCATTGATCGTGTTTCAGGTCTTGACCAAGGAGCAGACGACTACATCGTTAAACCATTTGCCATTGAAGAATTATTAGCCAGACTCAGAGCACTTTTCCGTCGAATCGAGACTGAAGATGAATCAAGAACTCAAAATCAACCTTATCTAAAATTTAGGGACTTAGTGGTTGAAAAATCAAGCCGTATGGTGAAAAGACAAGGTGAGTTAATTGATTTAACTAAAAGAGAATACGAATTATTAGTCTTTTTAATGGAAAATATCAATATGGTTATGCCACGAGATGTCTTATTAGAACAAGTATGGGGCTATAAATCCGAGGTTGAAACTAATGTGGTGGATGTTTATATCCGTTATTTGAGAAATAAAATCGATATTCCAGGAGAAGAATCTTATATTCAAACGGTTCGTGGTACAGGCTATGTCATCAGAAACTAAATCATCTTCTGTCTTTACTTTTAAGAAAGACCAACCCCTTTCGCTTAAATGGAAATGGGGTATTTTCTTATCCTTAGCAATGATTATGCTGTCATTTATTTCACTTTTAATCTATCGCCAGTTAACGATTCAAATGTACGATGAACAATCAAAGGAAAGTCATCAGATGCAATTTGAATTTTTAATTAAGGGGCTATCCGACCAAGATCAGCCTTTCCAAGCTCAACAATTCCTTGACCAAAATGAACAAGATAGTGAGACAAAAGTTAAGTTTTTAATAGATCACTATTCTAACGACCAAACTATCATTCGCCTATATAGTCCCGAACAAAAGTTATTAAATGAAAGTCAGCATTTTCAATATCCTATTGGATCATCTAGTAAAGAGCTTGAAAGGCAAAATATAAAAGGAAAGAATTATCTAATCGGCTCTAGTCGGATTTCGAGTCGTATTAATCAAGAATTATTAGGCATTGTTCAATATATTGTTCTACCTGAGGCAAAAGTAGCGTATGTTCAAAAGTTAAATTATTTTTTGATTCGTTGTTTTCTAATAACGACTTTGATTTCAATATTATGTGGCTTTTTAATCGCTCATTATTTTTTAAGGCCCTTAACTTATGTTATTAACACTTTAGATTTATTAGAAGGAGATACTCTCTCTCAGGTTCGTGTTGTTCGACCGCGAACTAATGATGAGTGGAGCGATTTAAGTTTACATGTTAATAAACTGCTCGATAAGATTGAGCTTTATGTAAAGGGTCAAAAACAGTTTGTGGAAGATGTTTCGCACGAATTAAGAACGCCGGTAGCGATTGTTGAAGGACATTTAAAGATGCTAAATCGCTGGGGTAAGGAAGATCAGCAGGTTTTAGATGAATCTATTTCTGCTTCGCTGCAAGAAATTACACGAATGAAGGAATTAGTCCAAGAAATGTTAGACCTTTCAAGAGCAGACCATGTAGACGTGGATTACAAAGACGAAGTAACCGAAATCACCACTGCAGCTTCTCTAGTCCACCATAATTTTGAAATTTTATATCCAAACTTTCATTTTTATTTAGATAATGAGAAAAGTAAAAATGTTTATGTCAATATTTATCATCATCACTTTGAACAGATCTTAGTAATATTACTTGATAACGCTGTGAAATATTCGACAGATCGTCCGGAGATACATATTTCAGTCAGTCAAACCATGAATAAGGTTGAAATTGCTGTCCAAGATTTTGGAGAAGGAATGACAGCAGAAGATAAAGAGCGTGTTTTTTCAAGGTTTTACCGAGTGGATAAAGCACGAGCGCGTGCCAAAGGTGGTAATGGCTTAGGGTTAAGTATCGCTAAACAATTAGTAGAAGGCTACCACGGAAAAATTCGGGTGGAGTCTGTCTATCAAAGAGGATCGATCTTCTATGTTGAGTTTCCGATTTTAACGGACCAACACTTAATTTATAAAAGTGAAAGGATTGCCAAAGAACTTGCTAAAGAAGAAAAATAAAACGAGCCTCAGCACAATAATGTGGTGAGGCTCATTTTATGTAGATTTATTTATTCTTTCTTTGCTTTCCAGCATTTCTAGCTTTTGGATTTTTAACCGGCACAATACGGTCAGCATTTACTTTTTCTAATTGTTTTTTCGTTTGTCTCGCTTTTTTCTGTCGCTTTACTCGCGGCATATTTTGATACTTTTTGACTTTTTCATCAATATCTTTTTGAATTTTTGGTCGTGCAACCTGATTCATATAGAATTGTTGAGCTAAAGTGAAAAGAGAACCAGTGAAGAAATATAGTCCGATTCCCGCGTTAGAAATATAAGTGAAATAACCTAACATAATTGGGTTCATATACATCATTGATTGTTGCATTTGATTGGCTTGAGGATTATCGGAAACGGGTGTAGCTGTTCCTTTTTGCATTAACCAACTAGATAAGAAGGTAGTTGCTGCAACTAAACCAACTAATAGTAAACTCTTTCCACCCAAGTGAATACCTAAGAAAGAGGACTCTGCAATTTTATCGGATGTACGAACCGCTGTATAAACAGCTGAAATAATTGGCATTTGAATTAATAATGGTAAACAGCCAGAAACGTTCGATAACATGTTAATGTCATATTTTCCGTAAACTTGCATTAACTCTTGTTGCAGAGCAGCTTTTTCTTGTGGATTATCTGTTCCTTTCATTTCTTCTTGAATTTCTGCAATTTCAGGTTGGGCATATTTCATTTTAGCTGAGCTTTCCATTGATGATTTAGTCATCTTATAAGTCGATGGAAGCATAAACAAACGAGTGATTAGGGTAACTATCATGATTGCAATCCCATAAGAACCGCCAAAAATATCTGCTAAAAAGTCTAAGAAGTTAGCAGTTGGTACTCCTAAATATTCATAGATAGGTCCAGTTGGGTTACCCGATGCATCATAGCGAATACAGCCTGTTGCTATCAATGAAACCATCGAGATAAGAAAAATTAACTTCCAATATTTTTTTATAAATTTCATTTTTCACGCTCCATCTAATTGATATAATTAACGATATATTATTTTGTGTTATTTTACAACAAATACAATGACTTGATACATTCTAAGCTAAAATTTGTGGTTTATCAAGTTAGTAATCATATAAAAGAGCATTTCTAGAAGTTGAATTTTAATTAGTATAAGCCTTTAATAAACTTAGAAATACGATAATTTGTTCGATATCATTTATCATAAATGATATAATAACCCATGCACGAGAGTTCTGAAAGGATGTGATGTGAATGGCTCAAAAGAAAAAACAATCCAAGCGTCAGAGTCAATCACCCAATCAAATGAAGTACCAATCAATCTACTTATTTTTAGGTATATTAATTACTTTCTTAAGTTTAGTCGCTATTTTCAATTGGGGCATTATGGGTTTAATGCTAACTAATGGTTTTCGTTTAATGGTAGGTGAAAGTTACGGACTTCTCTTATATACCAGTTTATTCTTAGGTTCCATGATGATGCTAAAAGGAAGAGTAATTAATGTACCTTTGAGACCACTCTTAGGTGGTTTTTTAATTATAATCGCATTAGCAGGGTCTTTACACTTTATTGAGTATTACGATTACTTACAAAATAATACTCAGCAGTCGGCGTTTGAGCATGCATTTCGAATCTACCGTAAGGAATTATTATCTCAACAAAGTATTTCTAGCTTAGGGGGTGGATTGGTCGGAGCAGGTCTTTATGTCAGTATCGGATATTTATTTGGTAAATGGGGATCTTATCTCTTCTTCTTTGTTAGTTTCTTTATCGGCTTAATTTTTCTTTTAGATCGCCCTTTAATTACCGGTTGGCAAGCCATTCAGCAATTATTTAGCCAAATGACTAATCTTTTTAAAGAACTTTTTCCTGATTTTTCAGAACTTAAAGAGGTTTACCAAGATAAAGGTGATGATCTTAACGATGAACGAAACATCATCGCTGCTAGTCCATTGGAAGAAAATCCTGATGAGGTTATGAATATTGAAGGCAACGAACTTAATGAATCAAAGCAAGAAAAGCAAAATGTATTTACAACACTATTTAGTCGTTTCTATTCCTTCTTTATGAAAACAGAAGAAACACAAAGTCTTCCTCCAAAGGATGTTTCATTTAACAATCGAACAGCTTATATGCCAACCTTCGAAAGAGAAGACCAACCCGCTTTTAACCCCACCACAGAATATGAATTTAAGCCTTATCGTCAAGAAGATTATCAGCAAAAATCTTTAAACTCCAAACGTTTATCCCAAGAAGAAGGACGTGTCTTGGATTTAGACTTCTTTGATCAGATGCACGATCAAGAAATAGCGCATTCTCAAGCTGATAGTCAATCGATTGATTCAATGACAAAAGAGCAGCTGAATCCTTTACCAACGAAGGAAGTAGAAAGCCTAGAAGAAATTGAAACAGCCATAGCACAAGACGAAATGGCTGATGAGGCACTTTCTAAACAAACGCCTAATAAAGCAGATGTCTTAGCTACTGCTAGTCATTGGCAAGACGCTAGTAATCAAAGGCAAGCTCTAACTGACGATGACTTAGATCAGGTTTTAAGTAAGGAAGAACTACAAAAGCAAACCAAAACCAAACAAAAGAAATCTAAAACCTATCAGTTCCCTGGGAAAAAGCTACTAAAAAAATTACCAGTAGTCGACCAGTCGGAAGAATATCAACGTATTAATGACAATATAAAAAAATTAGAATTGACTTTTGAAAGTTTTGGGGTCGATGCCAAGATAGTGAAGGCCAATTTGGGTCCTTCAGTCACTAAATATGAAATTGAACCTGCTGTGGGAGTTAAGGTAAGTAAGATTGTGTCCTTATCTGATGACATTGCTTTGGCACTAGCAGCACGTGATATTCGAATGGAAGCCCCTATACCCGGCAAATCGCTAATAGGAATTGAAGTTCCAAATACCCAAGTCAGCCCAGTCGCCTTTAGTGAAATTGTCGATGCGGGCTTGGAATCTGATAAACTCTTAGAAGTGCCTTTAGGACGAGATATTTCAGGTTCAGTTTGTCTGGCTGACTTAACCAAGATGCCCCATTTATTAATTGCTGGAGCAACAGGTTCAGGTAAGTCGGTTGGTGTGAATGTAATTATTTGTTCTATTTTAATGAAGGCAAAACCTGAAGACATTAAATTTTTAATGATTGACCCGAAAAAGGTCGAATTAACCCTCTACAACGACTTACCCCACCAGTTATCACCGGTGGTTACCAATCCACGCAAGGCAGCTAGAGCTTTAAATAATGTGGTAGAAGAAATGGAAAGACGCTATGAACTATTTGCTACAAGCGGGGTGAGAAATATTGATGGCTATAACGAACAAGTGGAGAGTTGGAACAAAGAAGAAGGAACTGGCTACGAGAAATTACCGAAGATAGTCGTTATCATTGATGAGTTAGCAGACCTCATGATGGTGGCCTCTAATGATGTTGAAAATGCCATTATCCGTTTAGCTCAAATGGCGAGGGCAGCCGGTATCCATATGATTATAGCGACGCAAAGACCTTCGGTTGATGTTATTACTGGAATTATTAAGGCCAATATTCCTTCTCGTTTAGCCTTTGCTGTTTCTTCTGGAACAGATTCACGCACAATTCTAGATTCGGTCGGTGCTGAGAAATTACTGGGTCGTGGTGACATGCTCTTCCAACCCATGGGCAAGAATAAACCGATCCGAGTTCAAGGAGCTTATATATCTGATGAAGAGGTAGAGCGCATTACTGACTTCATCAAGCAACAAAGACAAGCCGATTATGATGATAATATTGTCGTCAGTGAAGACAGTGTCTTAAACTCAGAAGCCTCTGATGATGAATATTATATTGAAGCAGTGGAGTTGATTAAGGAACAGGATACTATCTCTATTTCACAACTCCAACGCAAATTTAGAATTGGTTATAATCGTGCAGCCCGTATGATTGATGACCTAGAAGCACAAGGTTTAGTTTCCGCACAAGATGGGAGTAAGCCAAGGCAAGTCTTAATTGAATCAAATGAAGATTAATTTTTAGACCAAGGATGATTAAAATAGTTTTAAAAAAACATGGTCTATTAAAATAAATTTGTTACTGAAATTTATGCTATTATCCGATATAATATGAGGGACTATGAACATTAGCAATGGAGAAAGGAGTTTCGATCAACATGGATCATGCTGTTATCGAAATGCGAGATATTTCCAAGAAGTTTGGCGATTTTTTTGCAAATAAAAAGATTAATTTAGAACTTAAAAAAGGAGAAATTCATGCCTTACTTGGTGAGAACGGGGCAGGCAAATCAACTTTAATGAATATCTTATCCGGTTTACTAGAACCTAGCTCCGGTCAGATTTATATGAACGGTAAGGCTGTGACAATCGGATCTCCAAAAAGAGCAGTCGAGTTAGGAATCGGCATGGTGCACCAGCATTTTATGTTGATTCAAGCCTTCACCGTAGTTGAAAACATTATTCTAGGTGAAGAACCGACCAAGGGACTGGTGGTGGATAAGGCTCAAGCACGCGAAAAAATTGTTGAGCTTTCTAAAAAATATGGTTTGTCAGTAGACCCTGATGCTAAGATTGAAGATATTTCAGTGGGTATGCAACAACGAGTGGAAATTCTAAAGACCCTTTACCGTGGTGCAGATATTTTAATTTTTGATGAGCCGACGGCTTCTTTAACACCGCAAGAGATTGACGAGCTAATGGAAACAATGCATAAATTGTCTAATGAAGGCAAGTCTATAATTATTATTACGCACAAGTTAAAAGAGATTAAGCAAGTGGCTGACCGTTGTACTGTTATTCGCCGAGGAGAGTCAATTCAAACCGTTGATGTGGCTGAAACTTCAACGGTGGATTTAGCGAATATGATGGTAGGAAGAAACGTTAACTTTAAAACCGAAAAGAAATTAGCACACCCGACCGATGTAGCTTTGTCAGTTCAAAATATCCATATTGAAGATCATCGAGGCATCGTAGCTGTAGACAAGCTCTCATTTGAAGTGAAACACGGTGAAATTGTTGGGATTGCAGGGATAGATGGTAATGGGCAATCTGAATTAGTTCTGTCCATCACTGGTTTAATCCCACCTAACTCAGGTGAGATTTACTTAAATGGTGAGAATATTACCCACTATACAACGCGTCAAATTGCGCAAAAAGGTCTGGCTCATATTCCTGAAGACCGTCACAAATACGGTTTAATTCTCGATCGAAAATTAGAAGACAATATTGTATTGAAAGATTATTATCATTCGCCCTTTTCAAAGTCTAATTTCTTGAACTTTAAAGAAATAGAAAAGCGGGCAAAAGAACTAATTAAAAAATATGATGTCCGAACGGTCTCCGAAAAGGTCAATGCCCGTTCGCTTTCAGGAGGAAATCAACAAAAAGCGATTATTGCGCGTGAATTGGAGATGCATCCCGATATTTTAATTGCAGCGAATCCTACACGTGGGTTGGATGTAGGGGCTATTGAATTTGTTCACCAAGCATTAATCAATGAACGTGATAAAAACAAGGCAGTTCTGCTAATGAGTTTTGAGTTGGATGAAATAATGAACTTATCTGACCGTATATTAGTTATGTTTGATGGTAAGATTGTAGCCGATATCCCGGCTGCTGAAACTAATGAAGAAGAATTAGGTTTATTAATGGCCGGGACGCCTTTTGAAGAAGTAATGGCTAATCGTAATAAGAAAGAAGGGAGTGAAGGTAACTAATGTCAAGATTAACTAAAATATTTACTTCCGTAGCCTCGGTCATTATTGGTTTGGTTTTTGGAGCCCTTTTAATGTTGGCCTTTGGTTATGATCCAGTGACAGGTTACAAATTTTTAATTACAGGAGCTTTTGGTAATCCGTTTTCCATCGGTCAAACCTTCCGAGCAGCAGCTCCTTTAATTTTTACTGGACTGGGTTTTGCGGTGGCTTATACGGCTGGATCGTTTAATATTGGTCTTTCGGGTCAAGCCCTATGGGGTTGGTTTGTATCCGTAGGGGTGGCCTTGATGATGCCCGAATCACCTGCTTGGCTAGTCATTCCTTTGGCTATTATCGCCGGAGCATTAGCCGGAGCCTTGTGGGCAGCTATCGCCGGCGTTTTAAAAGCCTATTTTGGCACCAGCGAAGTCATCGTAACCATCATGTTAAATTATATCTCTATTTATTTTGTCGATTATTTAATTCGCTATGTCTTAACCGATCGAGCAGATAGAACGCCTTCAATTGGTCAAAATGCCAGCCTAAGAATGGAATGGCTCAGTCAATTAACTAAAAACTCCACCCTACATGGTGGGATTTTCCTAGCAGTGATTGCTGCGGTAATCATTGGCATCTTAATGTCACGCACGACGACTGGTTTTGAATTAACCTCAGTGGGTCTCAACCGTTATGCTTCTAAATATGCCGGAATGTCTGACAAGAAAAACATTGTGCTTGCCATGCTCATCTCTGGTGCCTTAGCTGGTTTAGGGGGCGTAATGAATGGCTTGGGTGAATTTGGATTCATTAACCTTCAAAATGGTGTGGCACCGGCTATTGGTTTTAACGGAATGGCTGTCGCTTTACTAGGAATTAATAATCCAATCGGTATTATCTTCTCAGCTATTCTCTTTGGTGCTTTAGAAACAGGGGCATCGACCATGGCGCTATTTGCTAAAATTCCTTCCGAAATCGTAGATATTGTCATGGGGATAATTATTTTCTTTATTGGAGCGAACTTTATTATTACTTATTTTAAAGATAAATTATTCCCACAAAAACAAAGTATAGCCACTAAAGCTAATTCAGAAGGAGGCGAAGTCTAATGTCAGTTAATCTGCTAACACTTATCGTTTCTTCAACCCTTGTTTATTCAGCTCCTCTAATTTTTACAGCCATTGGTGGTGTTTTTTCAGAACGTTCTGGGGTTGTTAACGTGGGGCTAGAAGGAATCATGGTTATTGGTGCCTTAGCTTCAGTTGTTTTTAACTTAAATTTTGCGGATCAATTTGGCGATCTGACCCCTTGGTTGGCCTTGATAGCAGGAGGTCTGGCAGGTATCCTCCTTTCAGCTATCCATGCATTGGCCACTGTCCATTTAAGATCTGACCATATCATTTCAGGAACCGTTATCAACTTGATCGCGCCAGCTTTGGGTGTCTTTCTAGTTAGAGTATTATTTGATGGTAAAGGTGAAACACCTTCCATTAGAGAGTCCTTTGGTTATGCGACTTTCCCCATTTTATCGGATATTCCTTTTATTGGACCGATTTTCTTTAAAGCTACTTCAGCCCCCGCTTATGCTGGTATTTTACTAGCGGGTATCGCTTGGTTCGTTTTATTCAAAACACCTTTTGGCTTAAGGTTACGCTCAGTCGGCGAACACCCTCAAGCAGCGGACACACTAGGTGTCAATGTTTATGGCATGAAGTATGCTGGTGTTTTACTTTCAGGCTTTTTTGGTGGTTTAGGTGGGGGTGTTCTAGCGAATACCATTACCTTGAACTTCTCACTTTCGACGGTTGCCGGGCAAGGGTTTATGGCGATGGCGGCCATGATTTTCGGTAAATATAATCCGCTTGGCGCAATGGGAGCGGCTATTTTCTTCGGCTTTGCCCAATCCCTAGCAGTTTTAGGGTCACGTATTCCTTATATTGAGAGTATTCCATCTGTTTACTTACAGATTGCACCTTACTTAGTGACAATTATTGTCCTGGTCGGAGTGGTTGGTCAGTCCAGAGGGCCTGCAGCTAACGGAATTACTTATGTCAAATCGAAATAAAATACTTAGACTGATCATGAATTCATCATGACAGTCTTTTTTAAATGAAAAGTTAGGAATGAAAAAGATGAATGGAAATAATAAACGTTATCAAACGTGGAATAAGCATTTAAAGGATCATTTTGGCGAAAAGGTCTTTAAAGTCTCACTGGACGGTGGCTTTACTTGTCCTAATCGTGATGGTACAGTTGCCTTTGGCGGTTGTACTTTTTGTTCGGAATCTGGTTCGGGCGACTTTGCTCAAAGTCGGTTGGACCCGCTACCTATTCAATTAGGAAAAGGGATCCAGCAAATGCACAAAAAATGGCCTAAAGTTCAAAAATACATCGCTTATTTTCAAAACTTTACCAATACGCATGCACCCCTACATGTTTTAAAAGCGCGGTTTGAACAAGTCATTCATGAAGAGGGTGTGGTAGGCATAATGATAGCGACGCGTCCAGATTGCTTGCCTGATGATGTGGTTGAATACTTGGCAGAATTGAATCAAAAGTATTATATGTGGGTAGAATTAGGACTGCAAACTGTTCATGACCAGACCAGCGTCCATATAAATAGGGGACACGATTACCAATGCTACTTAGATGGTGTTGCCAAGTTGAGAAAACATCATATTCCTGTGTGTACCCATTTAATTAATGGTTTGCCTGGTGAAGACTACGCCATGATGATGGAGAGTTTGAAACGAGTAGTAAAAGAATCAGATATTCAAGGCTTAAAGCTTCATCTCTTGTATTTGATGGAAGGCACTAAAATGGTCCAAGATTATCAGACGGGGCGATTAAAATTTATGACACAGGAGGAATATGTGCAATTAATCTGTGACCAATTGGAGTATGTCCCTCAGGATATTATTATTCACCGATTAACCGGCGATGCACCGCGTGAGCGATTGATTGGACCTCAATGGTCACTGAAGAAGTGGGAGGTCTTAAACGCTATTGATCAAGAGCTTGAAAGAAGAGGATCCTATCAGGGGATGCGAAGTTAATCCATTAAAATAAGGCACTATGGGGTTAGATAGTGAACTTTATGGTACTTTATTTTTAAAAGATTTGATAACCAGCTTTTTGAAAAAGAACAAGAGAAAATAACCTCTTTTTATTCAAAGTATCGATCATTGCATCACTATTTTATTTCTAATAATAAAAGAATAAGGACTGAAAAAACTATCAGAACTTCTAATTAAAAAAACTACAGATCTCTTATTTCAAATTATTAAATATCTCTTGACCTGTCCCTTAGGGGGGCTGATATATTTGATTTAAAAGGAGGTATGTACTATGTTGATGAATGAAGTGAGAGAAAAAACAGGTCTAACACGTAAAGCCATAGAATATTATGAAGAAAAAGGATTTATTAGTCCAGAAAGAGAGTCGAATAATTACAGGATTTACACTGATGAGGAGGTTGCTATACTGAAGAAAATATCTATTTATAGAAAATTAGGTTGCTCAATAGAGGAAATTGAAGGTATTTTACAAGAACCCAATAAGTCATCGTTAGCCACTATCATTCGAGATAGAGAAATAAAATCACAATTAGATAACAGAAAAGTTGAAATATTGAAACTACTCCTTGAGGGATTAGATATAAACACTGTAAAAGAACAATTGATTTTAATCGATCAACAGGAATCGATTTATTCTAAGTTAGTAAGAGCATTTCCTGGATATATTGGTCAAATTTTCTTTTTATCATACAAAGCTTTTTTAACAGATACGTTGAAAGAGGATAAGATAAAATATTATGAAGACTATATTGAATTTTTAGATACTATGCCTGACTTTGAGTTAGATGAAGATGAGAAGATAGCAATAGACCAAGCATCAAAAACCATTTCACTAACAAACATTGAAGAGGTAAATGAGGAAAAAACAAAGGCTATTTATAATGCAGACGAATGGTTAGAGGAAAACAAAGAAATGTTAGAAAGATATCAGTCTTTTAAGGAAAGTAGTGTTTATCTAAATAACCCAATATATCGTATTCAAGAAAAAATGAAGAAGCATATGCAAGATTCAGGTTATTATGAAAAAGCTATTCCTTTGATGAAAAAGTTTAGTCCAGCATATAATGATTATTATGAAGAGTTATTAGCAGCAAATCAAAAGTTGATAGATAAAAACATATAAACTCAAGTAGGGTAATTATCGTAAAAGGACGATAGAAATTAAAATCTATCGTCTTCTTTGTACCAAAAATCAGAAAGGAAAGATGGATAGGATAAGAAGCCCTACTTGATAAGCAAGGTAAAAACATAATAAAACACATGGCGATTGGAAATGAATGAATCCATTCGCTTTTTTTAAGACATGAAATTAAAAAAAGACATGAAGTATTTAATAGTTGGAGAGAGTGGAAAAGGAAAGTCCACTTGACTCAATATACTATTTGGTAATCTCCAACCTTTGGACGGAAAAATATTGATTGATAATAGAGAATTGTCTTATCGTCAATTAAGAGAAATTATTTTTTATAATAGTCAGTTTTCTAATGTTTTTTCGGATAATTATGCTAATAATGTCACACTATTTGATAGTTTTACAATAAAAGAAGAAATTAGTTTACCTGAAAAGCACAAAAATAAAATTTTAAAGAGTGATAATTGTAGTCAACTTAGCGGTGGACAGAAACAAATGATCAAATTGCAAAGAGCTATACTTTCTCAAATGCCTATTTTATTAATGGATGAACCATTTTCCGCGATGAATTCTGAACTCGAAATCGATCTCACTAAAAAATTAGTGCAATTAGATAAAACAATCATATTAGTCAGTCATAATACGAATCCTGATTACTTAAATCTATTTGATGAAGTTATTTATTTATAAAATGGGAAGACGAGTTAAAGAGTTACATTTACCTGGGGTAGAATACATAAGTTTTGAGAATTGAGATTGTTTCCTTCTAAAAATTTAGTGTGTCTTTATAAAATCTAATTCATTTAAACTTTACCTCTACAAAATATAAGGAGTATAGCTTATAAAAGGAGATCAGTAATGCAAGAACAGTTATTAGAGAAGATGAAGTTTAATTCACAAAACTATAATTTGGATGAAATAAAATGGTTAATTAATAATAGAGGTCATCCTAACTCAGAAATTAGAGATAAATTAATCTATAGGACTTTTGTCAGAGGAATGGCAAAAGAATTATTTTCAATAGATCAAGTTAGGTATATGATTGACCAATTGTTAGAGAAAGATTTTATTTTATTTGAAATTGATAAAAAAGGGGAAGCTACTTTAAAACGCTCTTTTTCCTTATTACTTCTCTCCTTAATTGTTACATACGACAATGAAAAAGGCTCAATATACTATAAACTTTTAGACAAAGAAGCGTTTAAAAAAATTGAAAATGATACCTTGACTTACTTTTACAAAGAGTTGGATTTTTCGGGATATGCTGATTGTTTTGGGTGGGTTCACACCTTTGCACATGCTGCAGATTTAATGGTTGCAATCGTTAAACACCCCTTATTTAATAAAACGAATCTGGAAGCTATCTGGAAAGCGATTATGAACTACTTTAGAAAGATAGAAATAAAACCGGTAGATGATGAAGAGGACCGTCTAGTCTATATTATTAAAGAATTATTTGTTCATAACATTTTACACGAGGATAAATTCAAAGTGTGGATTAATCGAGAAAATTTTCCGCGAAGAAATAATAAAGAATATTACCAATGGTCGGCATTTCGTTCATTTTGTATGGCAATATATATTGAATTAGATCAGTTAGGTCTTGCTAGTGATGATCTAAAAAAACGTTTGTATGATCCTATAAACAGGTAATCCGATTTAATAGTTAAAAATCTAAAATGAGTGACTGACTTAGCTGAATGATGAAATATTGCCATTAATCAAGAAATAGAGAAATGAATTTATACTTTCGAATTTATCATTTGCGATGTTAGTATTTAAAATTTTTTTGGTTAGGGATTTCTCGATTGTTTAGCTTTACTAATTTATGGATCATTTAAAGTTGATTTTTTCTCACTTCTATAAGTCAAACTTAAAAAAGTCTAGGAAGGAATTACCCTCCTATTTTTGTTATCAAAATCATCAATGTCTATATTCGAAAAAGAAGTTATCGATAATTTTAAGCAAGATAATTATCTTAATTACGATATCTCTGTAAAAATAAATTCAGATCAAGCTTTTTTTAACCAATCGGAATTACTGCCTTTTTAACGATTACTCATATGATACAAATTCTAATTGAAAATTAAAATTCTTATTATAAAATTCATATAAATAATTTATTTTGGAGGTAATGTATAGCTTTTCCATATATATTAGTAGGCTTATTTTATGTAAGTCTGATTTTAGGAATATTAGATTTATCAGATAACAAAAAACAACAAAAAAGATGCAAAGACAGATCAATGCTTTATGTAGACTGACAGGTCATAATGAATTAGATACGACAGTTTTATCTGAAGAAAATAAAAAATAAAAAATGAAAATGACATTTATCTTATTATTTATAAAAACAGAAGATTCATAAATCTTGATATTGGGGAATTTTTCTAATAGTTAAGATTTAATCGTTTTAGATTTTTCAATAAAATCTTTTTTTTGAAAGGGTTAATCTAATATCTTCTGCCATACAATTAAAAGTTAATAAATATCTCTCAACTTAAGAGAGAGTAAATTTTTGATCTGCAGAAATTAAAGGGAAAATTTTATCAACGTTTGCAACGAGTAATTGTTCATCAGAGTTATAAGAAAAGTTTTTTTGATAGAGCTAATAGCTCTATTTATTTAAGAAGACCTTTTGCATAATTTTTTTAAATATACCTTTTTTCTTTTACAGCAATTCGAATATAATCGTCAACATCATATTCTTCATTTGAATCGTTGTTGTCTGCTATAAAGATTTCTCCAAATTGATTGATAAGGATAAAGGAATTGTCCTATCTTTCTATAATGCGATAAATTTTACTAGAATCTTCAATATTATATGCTTTAGTATATTCTAATATTCCATAAGTTAACTCAACCATATTTAGTAATTCCTTTCCTAAAGTTATTATTTTATCTAGTAATTGTTTTAATGTTAATTCTTTGTCTATGAGTTACCATAGATAGAGTCAAATTAATTGTACAACCTATACCATAAAATGGTAATTGTTAGACCAGTATTTCATCTCTTAGCTCATCATATCCACGCATTTTTGATGAGCAATCGATTGTGTTGATACTATTGATTCCTTGCATTGTACCGTTCAGCTAAAATGCCAGGGAAGCAACCGCAGGACGTTATTTTTGTCGAGATACGTGGGTCTTTGTCATCAACCTCCTGATTTTAATTTATTTTAAAAAGGAATTGTGTTTCACTGTCGTAAGAATTTCTATTAATATCTTCTTTTCCACGATTATTTGTAATTAGGAATGCAGTTATTATAAGAAGATCATAATATATTTAATTGATAAATTGTACCTACTTCCTCTATATACGATTACGATTGGAGATTTTTTATAAATGATATTAAACCTTCGATTTAATTAGAGTTGAACACACTTCATACAAATATTCAAAAAGTTAGTTACTTCTATAATTTTACTAAAGATATACTTAAATAACTGAAGGAGCAGATTATGTTGAGAATTGAAAGGATTTCTATCTTATAATTCCCTCAAAAGTTAGATCCAAATCTAATTTTTGAGGGTTATTTCATTCTAAAAAGATAGGGTGTCTTTATGATTTATAATTTGTATAATTATTTATGAAAAGATGGGGGGATTTAGCAGTGAATAAAGTCTTGATTATTGAAGACAATATAGAAATAGCAAATCAAATTCAAAATTATCTACTGAGCCATGACTATCTTGCAGACATCGCTCATTCCTATTATGAAGCTTTGGAAAAAATAAATATTACTTATGATGTTGCTTTATTAGATATCAATTTACCAGACAAAGAGGGGCATCATTTAGTTGAACAGTTAAAAGTTAAAGATATTCGTGTCATTATTACAAGTGTGAAGAATGATGAGGATTTTATTATACGATTGTTAGATAGTGGGGCGGATGATTACTTGATTAAGCCTTTTTCTTTGGCCATACTTCGGGCAAGACTGGATGCCGTTTTAAGAACGATTCCTTTGACCGAAAGTAAAACTTTAGCATACAAAGACATTGAAATTGACCTTACAAGATCGCAAGTTCATTATCATCACCAGTCCGTTAATCTAACAGCGCTTGAATACGAGATTCTTCTATTGTTTTTGAAAAATCCACACAGGGTTTATACAAGAAGTCATCTGATGCAAATGTTTTGGGAGGATAGGGATAAATACGTTAATGACAATACATTGACATCGACCATTAAGAGAATCAGAGAAAAGCTTGATAAGGATGTAATTACTACAATTAGAGGCATAGGATATAGGATGGATTAAATGATATATATACTTTGGATATTCAGTCTACTAGGCTTATATTACTGGCTTGAATATAGAAAGAAGCAAAGAATCAATGAATTGCTTCAATTAATCGAAAATATGAACAAAAAAAATTATACCATGCCTATGAAGCAAGATGATTTTTCGATGTTAGAAGATGGTCTATACAAATTATTTATTGCTTTAGTAGAAGCTCGGGAACAGACTGTCGATAACGCTCAAAGGCAGATAGAATACCTTGAAGATATTGCCCATCAAATTAAAACACCTATAACAAGTATGCAGTTTTCTTTGGAAACCATAGAAGTCCAAGAAGCCAGTAAGTCGGAACTTTTAATTTTAAAAAGACAATTGTTAAGACTCAATACACTTTCAGATATTTTATTAAAGCTTTCGAGTCTGGATGCAAAAGAAGACCTCATGAAAAAAGAAAGGATAAATTTAGCAGAATTAGTGGAATATGCTTCAGAAACAGTTGATTTTAGAAGGAATGTTCATTTTGAAGTGAGTGATTCTCTCGAAACTCTCTTTATAGAGGGTGATTTTTACTGGCTGGCTGAAGCAGTGACGAATATTTTAAAAAATGCCTATAATCGTCCCCTATGTAATCATATAAAGATTGATTCAAGGAGAAATCCTTTATTTACCTCGCTTACTATTCAAGATAATGGCGGTGGGATAGCTAGAGAGAACTTGAAAAAAATCTTTAGAAGATTTTATAAGACCCCTGATTCCAATGGGTTTGGAATTGGATTGGCCATGGCTAAGAGTATCGTTGAAAAGAATAAAGGAGAAATAAATGTCTCAAATGTTGAGAATGGGGCAAAATTTGAAATTAAATTCTATAATGTCACCTAATTATCACATTGCCAGACTATTATTAATTTACTAACTAATAGGAGGCTATTATGGAGATCTTAAAAGTAGAAAACTTGAAAAAAGAATACGGAAATGGAGATAATCTTGTTCAAGCTTTAAAAGGGGTCAATCTAACCATTGACAAAGGAGAATTTGTGGCGATAGTTGGTCCTAGTGGTTCAGGCAAGTCTACTTTACTCCATATTGTGGGTGGCGTCGATTTTCCAAGTGAGGGCAAAGTTTATATAGAGGGAAATGATATCGCTAATTACAGCGCGAAAGAATTAGCCTTGTTCAGACGGAGAAAAGTTGGTTTAATCTATCAGTTTTATAATCTCATACCCAATATTTCAGTCAGACATAATATAGAACTCCCCTTAAAATTAGACGGAAAAGCAATTGACAAGGGGGGGGTTAAGGATATAGTTCAAAAATTGGGGATTGAAAATAAGTTAGACAGTTTCCCTAGTGAGCTCTCAGGTGGCCAGCAACAAAGAGTGGCTATTGCTAGAAGCTTAATTTATAAACCTTCGATTATACTTGCAGATGAACCAACAGGTAATTTAGACCGTAAAAATTCGCAAGAGATTATCGATATTTTAAAATTCTTTAACAAAAGTTTAAAACAAACGATCATAGTCATTACCCATGATGAGGAAATCGCTCTTCAAACCAATAGAGTGATTACAGTTGTCGATGGTAAAATTGAGGGGGATGAGCGCAATGAATAAAAGAAATTTCCCTATTTTTATTTCGCTGTTTATTGTGAGTCTATTTTTTTCGGTGGTCATCTATTATGGCTACAACAATCTCTTAATTCATTATAAGTCTACTATGGCTCAGAATTACGCCGATGCTGTGATTAAACAAGAATTAAACAGTCAAGAAATTAAGCAACTTCAATCGATAGAAACAGTAAAATTAGCTGGTGGAACATCAGTTCAACCAGATTCAGGCTTATATGAAAAGGATATTTTAGCTATCAATTATCAAGATGAATCAATCAATCAAATGCGAAGCTATTCAGAGATGATTGAAGGACACTTTCCTGAAAATGATTCACAAATAGTCCTTTCCAAATCCTTTATTGATAAGCATCAGCTTAAATTAGGGAATAGACTATCAATTAAACTGGGTAGTCGAGTGGTTAATCAAAAAGAAGTAGGTCCGTTAAGTACGGTAACTAATGAAGAAACATTTAATGTAATAAATACTAAAGAGTATGAAATCGTAGGTGTTTATGAAGATGTCTATAATAAATATAGTAAAATTACCCATGCATTGACCTATGCCATTAGTGATCAACCACTGCAAGCTTCAATTAAATTTGATTCTTTTGAAGAGGCTTATAAAAATAGAGAGACTCTACAAGAACAAATGAGTCAAACATTAGATCGCACTCTAGATTTAGTGTTTAATGAAAGACTGATTGCATATTTCGGGGTTGAAAATGATCCGATACAACAATTTATGTCAAAAGCTATGATCATTTTTTCCTTAATTGTCTGTTTAGCTCTATTTATCTTTTTCATCAAAAATATATTCTGGGTATGGGGACTTAGAAAAATAAAAGAGCTTTCAGTGTATAAGTCGATTGGAACTACCAATTTACAAATATATAAGCTGTTAGTGAAGGAAGCTATTTGGCTATCTATCATCCCAATTTTAATTGGGCATTTCCTGGGATTTGCAATCTTATCTGATTTATTTATTAATATTCAAAAAGCACAAGAAGTGACAAAAATAGAATTAATCCAAATTAATCCTCTTTTAAGTCTGGTCATCTTATTGATTACTTTTTCAGTGGTCTTATTTGCAGTCATAACTCCAACAAGAAAAATCACTCAAATCAGTATTATTGACGGAATAAAGGGTAATATTAGCTTGGGTAAAACAAGTAAAAAAAAAGCTGATAATCTTTGGCAAGAGCTAAGATTGAATAACCTAGCAAGTATAAAATCGCAGACATATATTTCAGCTATAGGTATTATAATCATTTCTTTATTCCTTTTGGTTGTGTCAATTTCGCGTTATTATACTAATTTTGGCTACTTTGATGAAGGGTATAATATTATCGTTGATTATTATAGTAAAGATAATGAAATTCCTGTAGTCTTAAAAGATATCTTAAAAGAAATACCGCATAATAAAGGGTATATTTCGAAAGCGAAGTACTTATCTATTGAAAATAATTTAGCCTTATCCAACCAGGCAGAGGAAGTTGGTTTAGGCAAAAAACTAAAACAAGAACTAGAAAAAATGGACTCAGATTATCTTGAAGGCTTCTTGATTGCTTTAGAAGAAAAAGATTTAAAAAAGATGGGAGGAGAGAAGGGGCAATTCATTTTAGACAATCGGGTTCAAGAGGATCCTCAAACACCAATTGCCAAGGCAAAAAAAATCCCTTATTTCAAAAATGTTGAAAAAATGGATATATTCATTGGTGAAAACTATCGGTCAAAAATTAAAATCGCTACTACCATTAATGATCCTGGTATGTATGAGTCGCGGACGCTACCCTTTCAAGTTAAGCTTTATACTGATTTTGCTAATTATCATCGCTTGATGGAGGATGCTAATTCGGAAGTCGCTCGCTATCCCTATAAATTAAAAATAAATGTCGCTGAAGCAGAAGTGAATGATGTGAAGCATTATATTGAAGCGAAGATTAATCAGCAGGTAGCTTATGATGACCAATACGAGATAATCTCAGGAGAAGAAGTCAAAAAAAATCGAGTTCAAAGTCTAAACTCCTTAATAAAAATTATTGTGGCGATAGGTTTGATTATATTTATCTTAAATTTAACCAATGGCTATTCATCCATTAATATGAGTTTAATGAATAGGAAAAAAGAAATTGGCATGCTTTATTCTTGTGGAATGGATTCAAAAGAATTAAAAAAACTCTATCTAAAGGAATTTTTCTTCGAACAAATAAAATCGTTTATGCTTTCAATTTTTGTGACGCTTGGCGTTATGATTAGTATTTCATTGTTATCCTCCACTCTAAGTCTGGGGGTTCTGATTAATAACTATTACTATTTACTATTTTTAGGATTTTCTTTGGTTATCTATCTAATTAATATACTTATCTATTACCTCTCATTAAAAAGAATTTTAGATAGACCCATTATTGATTTAATTAGAACGATCTAAGTTTAACATTATAAAGATGTGCTAGACATCCGCATGGTTTTCTAGCACATCTTTTATTTTGTCTAAGAAGAGGGTAAAAAAACTGGAATAATAAAGGTTTAAAGAAGAAAAGTTTTCCGTAGAAATTGAGAAATTAACCTATTTTAATTAATTTTAAGTCTTTTAATTAAATTCAAATCTCCCTAAATAATTTAAGCGAATACAAACATTATCACTTTCTTATCACATTAGGACTCTATACTAGGTTTAAGTAATCAGTTGGATCATATAATAATTATAGATGAAATGGGGTTTATTATTTATGCTAGAGTTAGATTTACGCTCACGGGTAAAAAAGTATCGGAAAATAGTTCAGATAATAACCCTTGTCGGTTTAATTCTTTCAATGATTATTATTTATTTTATTTCTTGTGGCACGTATTTTAAGCCTGAAAATAAAGGTGGAATGTTTACCGTTCACCTCCGTCAATTAGGTTTTTGGGGGCCGCTCTTCTTCATTGGAGTACAAATTTTTCAAGTAGTTATTCCCATCATACCAGGTGGGATGACTTCAGTAGCAGGAAATTTTGTCTTTGGAACTTTAATTGGTTTTATTTATAATTATATAGGGATTACCATTGGATCGATTATTGCTTTCTTTCTGGCACGTAAGTACGGAAAATTTTTTATACTCTGCTTTATTTCGGAAAAGTGTTATAAGAGATATATGGCTTGGACATCAAATGTTAATCGTTTTGCTTGGATATTAGGAACATTATTCTTCTTACCAGCCGCGCCTGATGATATTCTATGTATGATTGCTGGGCTGACTTCTTTGTCTTTTAAAAAGTTTATTTTAATTTTTATCCCAACAAAAGCTGTTTCTACTTTTGTGTTTACTTGGCTAATACAAGAAGGAATTTTATATTCTATCGATTGGCTGACACACTTATAAAATTATATTAATTAAAACGGTAGAAGGAGAAAATAAGGTGAAAGTTTCTACTAATTTATTAAGATTTAGTTTAAAATCTAAATGATATACTTCCTACAAAATAGAAGTAAAGAGGGTACTGAAATATGAAATTTCATGAATTTGGCGATCGAAAGTGTCCACATATATTATTGGTGCATGGTGGAGGTAATTCTTGGTGGAATTATCTTCGCCAAGCGCGTATGTTATCCGAAAACTACCATGTCATTTTACCAACACTTGATGGTCATGGAGAAGAATATCAGAAAGATTATATCTCGACTGAAAATTCTGCACAGCAAATTATGGATTATATAAGAAATAATTGTGATGGAGAATTGTATGCTGTAGGTGGTGTTTCTTTGGGTGGGCAAATTGTTATGGAGTTATTATCATTAGACAATGAAATAGCACAGAAAGCAATCATAGATGGAAGTCTTTGCATTCCTCAGCCAAAATTAGCAAGAGTTAGTACGATAATTGTAAAACTTTTTGGTAAACTTATGTTTAGTAAATTAGCTAGTAAAGTTCAACTTAGTTTAATGAAAAAAATGTATCCAAATATGGCTTACCCAGCAGAACTAGAAAACTATTATATGGTAGATATGCCAAGACTTCCCATGAAAACATTAATCACAATGTACCAAACATATATGGGAGGATATAAGCTAAAAAGGTCTATTATAGATAGTAAAGCACAGGTTTTATATATTTATGGTGAAAAAGAAATGCGCTGTGTCAAGGAATCAGCGAAGCTATTTCGAAAAATGCATCCTAATTGTACTCTATATGAAGCCAAAGGTATAGTCATGGCTACCTATCGGCATATCTTCCTCTAGAGTGGATGGATCTGGTTCAACCATTTTTAGAAAATAATGTTTAATTTAGGAGAGAGATAAAATTCTTTAACAAATCCCTATTTGTAGAATAAACAAATTCACAGACAAAGCTAAAGAGATAGCAATATCGTCTTTTTAACCTAATTAAAAAATAAAAAACGGATGAAATAAGAATTCCATTAATTAGTTAAAAACTTCAATTATTAAACCTAATCGGGGCATTTTTCGAACAGATTTCAGATTATTCAAGAATGAAAGGTTCTCTAAGCAAAATTGTTCATATTTTGGAACAAAAAACAGAAGATCATCTAAAAGACAAGACATATTTATCAAGTCCGATCGAATTAGAAGATGTCCACTTTAGTTACAAAGATTATTCGATCATTAACGGAGTGACTCTAAAAATCAAGCCAGGTCAACAATTAGCCATTGTGGGTCCATATAATAGTTAAAAAATTACTCCACTACCTATCACATAGTCGAAAAACGATGAGTATGTTAATGTTCTCTTGAAGTAGGATACAAGTGGATGAATAAGAAGGAAAAATGGATACAATAGATTTTTTTAACCTTTTTGATCTTCAACAGAGTGCCTCCTTATAATTTAAATGGTCATTAAAAATAAAGATAGTTTATATGGATTGTAATTGACAGTAAAAATGCTTTCAAATCACCCTTAAAAGACTGGGTGTTTTAAATGGTATGATATTAAAAAACAACGAATTCAGAATTCTTGAAAAAGTTCTATTTTTATTCTAAGATAAATTTGTTAACGAAGACCAATAAATTGAATGTGTATAGATTGACAGTTCGTTGCTTTAATGAATTGGTTTAGGAAGGGGGCTTCAAGAAAAGTATAGGAGATAACTAATGACATTCAATGGGGTTGTTCGTTAAAACGATATGGAACATAGTCTTGTTTATAACTAGTTAATGAAATCAGTTATAGGGTTGGTTTTTGTATTTAAAGGAGCGTTTTATATGGATAAAAAGATTACCGTTATTGCTGGTGGTGTGATAGGTAGTTCTTTCCCCATTGTTTTTGCTATTGGAGGATATAATGTAGTTTCTTATAACAAATGGGAAGAAGAAGAGGAAAAAGTAAAAAAATATATTGATAATGCTTTAAATACCCTAGTTACTCAAAATGTTTTTACATCAGAAGAAAGAGATAGAATTTTAAGCAGAATCTCTTATACAGGAAACTTAGAAGAAGCGCTAGCAGATGTTAATTATGTTCAAGAGTGTTTACCTGAAGATTATGAAATAAAACAAGGATTTATTAAAGACTTTGAAAAATATGCACCAGAAAAAGCAGTAATGGGTTCTTCAACCTCTGGCTTGCTTATTTCAGAAATTGCTAAATTTGCTGAAAAACCCGATCGAATTATCGGAGCACACCCTTATAATCCCCCGCACTTGATTCCGCTAATTGAATTGGCTAAAGGCAAAAAATCGAGTGATCAGGCGATTGAAGTGGCTAAAGAAATCTTTAAGTCTTCTAATAAAGAACCGATTGTATTGAATAAAGAATTAAAAGGTTTTGTTTCTAACAGAATTCAAGCGGCTGTTTTTAGAGAGCTTATCTCGATGGTCTTAGACGGTGCAGTATCGATGGAAGATGCTGATAAGGCAGTTACCTTTGGACCAGGCATTCGTTGGGGAATTATGGGACCGGGTCTTGTCTTTGAACTAGGCGGAGGAGAAGGTGGAATTGAAGCTGTCCTCAAACATATCGGTCCATCGTTAGAAAGCTGGTTAGAAGACCTTGCTACATGGACTGAAATTCCCGAAGAAGCCAAGGAGAAAATTCCGAAAATGGTCGCAGAATCGCTTAAAAACAGACCAAAAGAAATTGGAAATGATCGGGAATCCTTATTAAAATATAGGGATGAAATGTTGCTAGATATCCTTAAACTCCATGATAAATTTTAATAGATCGTCTCGACTGTATAAGAAATCCCCCTTCATCCTAAACGGATGCGGGGGCTTTTTCTGTGGGGAGAGAGTAGGTTCATTGCAAAAGTGAGTGTTCGCAGCACTTGAGAAGCGGTTACTATTTTAGATGGAATGAGAGAGTGAATGAGCGCATTGTACACAAACAATTCACCTTCTAGCGTGGTTAATTTCATAATTTTAGCTAAAAAAAAAGCGCCGAGACAGCGCCATAAGTTGGGTTCGGTTAAACCTTATTTTAACTCGCATATGTTGTTTTGAATGGATACAACATCTATATAATAACATAAAAATCATTTGTGTCAACGCTCTATATTATTTTTTTATTATTGGAAAAATTGAATATTTTTAAAAAAATTATCTTCTTTCATATAATGCTATGTTATAATGTAACCGTTATCTTAAAAATGATACTAAAACTCAATGAAATGGAGCGAGATTAAGTGAAGAAACCTTATACGATTGGATTAGATATTGGGACGGGATCAGTAGGGTGGGCTGTGTTAACGGAAGACCTCCAACTTGTGAGAAAAAACATGAATATATTAGGCAACACTGATCGTAAGAAAATTAAGAAGAATTTCTGGGGAGTTCGCCTTTTTGATACGGGACAAACTGCGGAAGATACTCGAATGAAAAGAACGAGTCGTCGGCGATTACGTCGTCGGCGAAATCGAATTGTATATTTAAGAGATCTTTTTTTTGAAGCGATAAAAGAAGTGGATGAAAATTTCTTTGAACGTTTAGACAACAGCTTTTTTACAGACGAAGACAAACCTTACAACATATACCCTATATTTGGAAACATGGATGAGGAAAAACAATACCACCTAAACTTTGAAACGATATATCATTTACGTAAACACTTAGCTGATAGTAGCGAGAAAGCTGATTTAAGATTAGTTTATTTGGCACTCGCCCATATTATCAAATACCGTGGACATTTTTTAATTGAAGGCGACTTAGACTTAAAAAACACTTCCATTAAACAACAATGGCTTCAATTTATTAAAACGTTTAATCAAGCTTTCCCAGAAGATAAAATAATAGTAACTGATGAGGAATCAAGTCAAATTGAATTAATTTTTAAAGAAAAAATTGCTAGATCAGCTAAGAATCAACGAGTAAGAAATCTCTTAAAAATAAAAACGTCACACCCGTTAGAAAAATTTTTAAATCTGATTGTTGGAAATAAGGGAAACTTTCAAAAGGCTTTTGATTTAGAAGAAAAAGCAGAGTTGCAACTAACGAAAGAGACCTACAATGAGGATTTAGAAGAGTTGTTGGGAAAAATAGGTGATGAGCATTTAGAATTATTTACGACGGCTAAGGCAACTTACGATGCTATTGAATTAGCAGGCGTTTTGAAACCGAGTGGTGTAAAAACAAATGCGCTTCTTTCTGATAATATGATAAGTCAATACAATGAACATAAAGAAGATTTAAGAAAGCTTAAAGACCTTGTTGCAAATCATTCGAAGAGTTTATACTATAATCTTTTTAGGGATAAGACAAAAAAAGGTTATGCTGGATATATAGACGGCGAAGCTAGTCTCGAAGAGTTTTATAAATACCTTCGAGCTGAAATTAAAAACATTAAGGGCAGTGATTATTTTATTCATAAAATGGAGACAGAGGATTTATTAAGAAAGCAACGATCTTATCATAATGGAAGTATTCCTCATCAAGTCCATCAAGAAGAGTTAGTGGCTATCTTAAATCATCAAGAAAAGTATTATCCATTTTTAGCCAAAAACCGTAATAAAATATTACAGATATTCAAATTTAGAATTCCTTATTATGTCGGGCCACTTGCTAAAACAAATGAAGATCGTTTTTCATGGATGACAAGAAAGTCAAATGAAGCTGTTAGACCGTGGAATTTTGAGAGTGTGGTCAATTTAGAAGCATCTGCTACTTCTTTTATTGAAAAAATGACCAACTACGACCTTTATCTTCCAGAGGAAAAGGTACTACCTAAGCGAAGTTTGCTGTATCAAAAATTCGCCATTTTTAATGAACTAACAAAAGTTTCCTATAAAGATGAGCGACAACGGCTTCAATTTTTTTCTAAAAAAGAAAAAGAAGCCATTTTTAATCAATTATTTAAGAAAAATCATTCTGTCAGCGAGAAAAATTTTAAAAAATTTCTAATAAATGAGTTGGCTATAAAAGCCAGTGAAATCAATGGGATTGATGGAAGATTTAATGCAAGTTATTCAACCTATTTAGATTTTATGAAAATTGAAGGAATGCAAGCCTTACTTGATGATGACTCGCTTTCGCAAATGCTAGAAAAGATTATATTTATTCTGACTATTTTCGAAGATCGTAAGATGAAGAAAACACAATTGCAACAATTTAATCAATACTTAACACCAGAAATGATTAAGCATCTTTCTCGAAAAAATTACTCAGGTTGGGGAAGGTTGTCAGCAAAATTAATTGATGGTATTCGTGATAAGCAATCGCATAAGACAATTATGGACTATTTAAAGGATGATGATGGAGTAGATCGCCATCACAATCGAAATTTCATGCAATTAATTAACGATGAAACGCTTAGCTTTAAAGAGACTATTGAACGCGCTCAAAATATTGAACAAGATCAAGCGTTAGAGGATATGGTTTATGAGTTGCCAGGCTCGCCTGCTATAAAAAAATCAATTTTACAATCTCTAAAAATTGTAGAAGAAGTGGTAGGGATTATGGGATACGCTCCTCATTCAGTAGTAGTTGAAATGGCTCGTGAACATCAAACGACAGCTTTTGGTAAGAAGCAATCTAAGAAACGCGAAGATAAATTAACGACTGCTTTGAAGGACTTTGGTAGTAATTTATTAAAAGAGCAACCGATAGTTAATGAAACCTTACAAAATGATCGTCTCTATTTATATTATCTACAAAACGGGAAAGATATGTATACAGGAGAGCCTTTAGATATTCATCGTTTATCTTTTTATGATATTGATCATATTATTCCAAGAAGTTTTACTACAGATAACTCGATTGATAATAAAGTTCTTGTTAGTTCTGCAAAAAATAGGGGAAAATTGGACGATGTCCCTTCTAAAGCTATCGTCGATAAACAGCGAAGTTTCTGGGAACGTTTACAAAAGTCAGGACTTATGAGCGAACGGAAACTAGCGAACCTTACCAAAGCCGAAAGAGGAGGATTGAGCGAGAAAGAAAAAGAACGTTTCCTTAAGCGAAGCTTGGTAGAAACGCGCCAGATAACTAAATATGTTGCTAATATTTTAGATACGATTTTAAATGATTCTTCGGCTGAAAAAACTGTAGATATCGTCACCATAAAATCTACTTTAGCAAGTCGGTTTAGAAAAGATTTTAATCTTTATAAAGTTCGTGAAATTAACGATTATCATCATGCACATGATGCATATTTAAATGCAGTGGTGGCTAATAAAATTTTGAAAGTTAATCCAAGAGTGAAACGTGACTTGGTCTATGGTCAATTTTCTTATCAATCTAGTTCTATTAAAAACAAAGCTTCTTATCGAAAAATGAAATATGATCAGATGATTGATTTCTTTGTGGAAGACTTTGTGATTGACGAAAAGACAGGCGAGGTTCTTTGGGATAAAAATAAAGAAATGCAGACAATTAAAAAAGTGCTATCTTCAAAGCAGATGAATATCGTCAAAAAAGTAGAAGAACAATCTGGAGAATTATACAAACAAACGTTAAACCCTAAGGGGACTTCAGAGAAACTCATACCAATAAAAGAAGGATTGGATATAAATAAATATGGAGGGTATTTGAACCCTAAAACCGCCTTTACTTTAGCAATAAAAGATAAGAAGAAATGGCAATTCATCGGCGTAACAATGCAAGAAAAAGCTAAGTTTAAGCAATCTCCAAAAGAATTTTTAAGCGACAAGGGCTTTCGAGAAGACGCTGAATACCTTGTGTTAAAGAAATACACACTCTACGAAACAAAAGAGGGCGCAAGACGTTTGATTTCATCGCATCAAGAAGCTCAAAAAGGTAATCAGTTTGTTCTATCTGCTCATTTAGTGCCAATGGTCTATCATGCTCAACATTATGATGAAAGTAAATATCCTGAAAGTGTAGAATATGTAAATAATCACTTAGAAAAGTTTGATTTAATCTTCCAGGAGGTTATTAGATTTGCTGATCAATATATCCAAAAACCTAAAGTTACTAAACGGTTAGAAACAATCTATCAGAAGAAGAGTCAGGATATCAATGGCCTAGCCAAATCAATTGTTTCTTTATTTACTTTTGTTTCTTATGGAGCACCTGCTGCATTTAATTTTTTAGATGAAAACATGGTACGGTCTAGATATACATTAGGAGATCTAAACGAATCTGTTTTAATTTTCTATTCTATAACTGGTCTTTATGAAACGAGAATAAAGTTGGAGGAATTGTAATGGCGTGGCGGACAGTGGTGGTTAACTCACATTCCAAGTTGAGCTATAAAAATCACCATTTATACTATCGTAGTGCAAGAGCAACCGAATTAATTCATTTGTCAGAAATCGATCTACTTATTTTAGAAACAACTGATATTACACTAACGACGATGCTGTTAAAACATTTAGCTGATCATAATGTACTGGTTATTTTTTGCGATGAAAAACGTCTACCTAAAAGTATGCTCCAACCTTATTATGGGCGCCATGATAGTTCCTTACAATTGAAAAAACAGATGAGGTGGGCTGTCTCTTTTAAAAATGAACTATGGAGAAATATTATTAGACAAAAAATTTTAAATCAGGCTAGTTTTTTGCAGGAGCTAGGCGCTAATACTAAAGCTGAAACATTAAGACACTTTAGTAAGGGCATTCTATCTTTTGATGAAAGTAATCGAGAAGCGCATGCTTCTCGGTTATATTTCACCACACTTTTTGGAGCAGATTTTGTACGGACAGATCCCAGTACTATTAATGCCGCCTTGGATTATGGGTATACCCTTATTTTAAGCATGTTTGCTAGAGAAATTGTAAAAAATGGTTGTTTAACTCAATTAGGAATCAAACATGATAATCAATTTAATGAATTTAATTTAGCAAGTGACTTAATGGAACCCTTTCGAATAATAATTGATACTATCGTTTATAAGTATCAAGGCGAAGAGTTCAAAGTGATTAAATTAAAGCTCTTTAAAATATTTAGTCGAACATTCGCTTATAGGGAACAAGAGATGTTTTTAACAAATATTATTGCTGATTATACAAAACGATCGATTAAATTTTTGAATGAGGAGGATAATAGGCAGCCGGAGTTTAGAGATGTCTTATAGATTTATGCGTTTATTATTAATGTTTGATTTGCCCGTTGCTAGTTTGGAGCAAAAAAGAGACTATCGTAAATTTAGAAAATTTTTAATTGATGAAGGTTTTATTATGCATCAGTACTCAATTTATAGTAAGATTTTACTTAATTCAACGGCTAAAGCGGCGCAAATTAATCGTTTAAAAAAACATATTCCAGAAGAAGGATTAGTCACACTTTTAACAGTGACTGAAAAACAATTTTCAAGGATGATATATTTGGTAGGAGAATCAGACGTATCCATTGCGAATCGAACAGATCGTATTGTGATTTTAGGGGAGGGAGATTAGAGTGAAGATTAATTTTAAAATGCTCGATCAACCGCTTTTAATTGAATGTCCTACACTATTGGTAATTGAGGAGGTCAAACTTTTTTCAAACATTATTGAACAAATATACTCTTACACTGAAGAGGCAGAGTTAAAATTTTATGACCATAAAAACAATAACTTAAAAGCCAATGAAATGGTTATAATCACAGATATACTAGGGTATCAAATTAATTCAACCACTTTCTTAAATATAATCTATCAAGATATAATAGATCAATTAAATGAGACGCCTGAAAAAAAGAATCAATTAGAGCAAACTCTGCACCAATTACTAGTACAAGTAGACGATGCATTAATAGATTCAGAGCTAGACTTAATAGCTAATGAAGTGGATATAAAAGCAGTTTTGAAGTTATTTAATGTGACAATTGCTACTGATTATCACTCGATAAATGAACGCTTTTATGATATAGTTCAAGTAGTTAATTATTTGAAAAAAAAGAAGTTATTAATCATTATCAATTCACTTTCTTATTTAACACGAGATCAAGTCCATGATTTATTTGAATACATTACTAGTTATGGGTTACGTACACTTTTTATAGAACCACGAAAGTTATATGGATACCCTCAATATGTAATAGATTCAGAATATTATGTTTATAAATTTGAAGAATAAAAAATTACCCATTCAAAACTGAAGTTTTCGCAAAAACAAATAGCTTCATAATAAGGTCTCCAAGCATTGCGAGGTTTTAGAGCTATGTTGTTTTGAATGGATATAAGACTATATTTTAAGAAATCAGCATAACGAAGTTCGTTTTAGAGCTATGTTGTTTTGAATGGATATAAGACGGATTGGTAAGACGGCTATTGTGAAACGCGGTTTTAGAGCTATGTTGTTTTGAATGGATATAAGACTCATAGAGTTATTACTTACTATCAAATTGAGTTTTAGAGCTATGTTGTTTTGAATGGATATAAGACACGAGGCGTCACGATATATTAATTTACCTAGTTTTAGAGCTATGTTGTTTTGAATGGATATAAGACATATCCAATACGGTCAAAATGATTACGGGTGTTTTAGAGCTATGTTGTTTTGAATGGATATAAGACAGGTTGGATTGCTGGGTTGTGAGTGTTGGTGTTTTAGAGCTATGTTGTTTTGAATGGATATAAGACTGTAAACGAATCTGATGTTTATATCCAATAGTTTTAGAGCTATGTTGTTTTGAATGGATATAAGACTAACTTATTTTTTTGTAAATATTTAATGCAAGTTTTAGAGCTATGTTGTTTTGAATGGATATAAGACTTTTCTAACAATTTCCATGTCTTTAGAGTAGTTTTAGAGCTATGTTGTTTTGAATGGATATAAGACTTATTATGTTATGATTTTGAACGGTGAACAGTTTTAGAGCTATGTTGTTTTGAATGGATATAAGACTTAGTCCTAAAGAAGAAACCCCTTCAGTATGTTTTAGAGCTATGTTGTTTTGAATGGATATAAGACTGATTCTGATAAAGTGCTCATCAATCCTAAGTTTTAGAGCTATGTTGTTTTGAATGGATATAAGACTAAAGTTAAATGGATATAAATAATCAAAAGGTTTTAGAGCTATGTTGTTTTGAATGGATATAAGACATTTGATGATGTTGGTGTGGGAAACCATGGGTTTTAGAGCTATGTTGTTTTGAATGGATATAAGACTGTATTATAATCGGCTTCGTCATCATACCAGTTTTAGAGCTATGTTGTTTTGAATGGATATAAGACCGTTCTTCACGTTATCAAGTGAAGTTGAAAGTTTTAGAGCTATGTTGTTTTGAATGGATATAAGACTAGAAGCGTTTATATATGAATCAGCTAGCTGTTTTAGAGCTATGTTGTTTTGAATGGATATAAGACCCGTAAAGTGTGACTATTCTAGCGCGGGGTGTTTTAGAGCTATGTTGTTTTGAATGGATATAAGACTTTTTACGGTAAAGCACAGGTTGAAACCCAGTTTTAGAGCTATGTTGTTTTGAATGGATATAAGACGTAGGCGCTTTGTTTATGAAGCAAGGAACGGTTTTAGAGCTATGTTGTTTTGAATGGATATAAGACTAAGTTAGCGTGCATTTGAGCAGTAGCCCGGTTTTAGAGCTATGTTGTTTTGAATGGATATAAGACAAGATCCGACTAAGATTAGCGATTTGTTGGGTTTTAGAGCTATGTTGTTTTGAATGGATATAAGACACTTAGACTTATAAGGGTTTACTCCTAGCAGTTTTAGAGCTATGTTGTTTTGAATGGATATAAGACATGTTTCAGAGTTCCTATAAGTGCAATTATGTTTTAGAGCTATGTTGTTTTGAATGGATATAAGACAACTTCATAATCTTTAACTATTGTTCCTGTGTTTTAGAGCTATGTTGTTTTGAATGGATATAAGACTATCGCCTTCATACAATATAAAGTAGTCTGGTTTTAGAGCTATGTTGTTTTGAATGGATATAAGACGTTTAAAAAACGAATTGACAAGCGATGTTAGTTTTAGAGCTATGTTGTTTTGAATGGATATAAGACTAGCTTCTTGTTTAGTAATTCCTTCTTTACGTTTTAGAGCTATGTTGTTTTGAATGGATATAAGACAAATAACTAAAAATTCTATTGTTGATAGTAGTTTTAGAGCTATGTTGTTTTGAATGGATATAAGACCATTCAAGTTTTTTCTCTCCACCACCTTAGTTTTAGAGCTATGTTGTTTTGAATGGATATAAGACCTGAATTCTTTGAATTCAAAACGAAACGTTGTTTTAGAGCTATGTTGTTTTGAATGGATATAAGACAGGGTTTAAAGATTATACATTTAAACCAAATTTTTAGAGCTATGTTGTTTTGAATGGATATATGTCAATCTCTAATTAGTTAATTCTAAGTTAGGAATTTCAATTATCTTGTAAGGGGATAAGCTCTATTAAGGTTGTCTTCTTAACAATGGATAACGATCAATTATCTCATGCGATAAAATTTTATAACATAAGGGATAAATATGAATAAGACTATTAAAAGTGCTTTAAAGAAACTATTCTTTTTTGTTTTTGTTTTATATTTTTAGTGCCATGGTCAATGGTCTATCAATATATTTATTTGATACTACACTCGCAGAATATTTTGCTGAATTTTTTTCTCTAATCAGTTAGCAAAGAGCTATGAGTTAGTATGACTAGCTTTCTTAAATCAAATATAAAAAAAGGAGTAAGTTATGAAGTGTTATAACTTACTCTTTTTTAGCAATAATGAAGTTGTTTTTAAGAGAGGCCGATATAATAATTATCTCAGGCTAATAGTTAAACTTTATACTAAAATTAAAGCTAGCTTTTAGTTTAATTCCTAAATAGTAGTCTCACTAGAATCAATTGTTGAGTTAAGCTTCATTTTATCACTAAAAACAGTTTTTATATAAACCTAATTTAAATAATGTAAAAGTATAGGATAAAGATTGACTTTAATAATGTTAAATGATAACTTTAATTTAATTAAAGAAGGAGGATGAAATGAAAATTAATATTATTCCTGAATGGATGGCAAATCTTGAAGAAGAAGATTTATCTTTTATCAAAAGATTTATATTAGCATCTGGCTCTTTAAAAGAAATCGCTAAACAATATGAGGTTACATATCCGACAGTAAGACTAAGGTTAGATAGGCTTATCCAAAAAATTCAAATGAGCGATGATATTGCAAATGAACCTTATATCTCTTTAATTAAACGATTGGCTGTTAATGATAAGCTTGATTTTGAAACAGCTAAAATTTTGGTTTCAGAGTATAAAAAGATGAAAGGAGTTGAATGATATGAGAGCTGCTTTGATTATGTTTATTGTATATGGGGCATTAATTATTATCTTACAAATATTATTATCTAAACTTAAAAATAAATGGTTTGGCTTGATACTGCCCTCTTTAAGTTTTGTCTATTCTATGTCTTTATCACTTATTTTAACCATCACCCCCCTGGAACAATCCGATAACATGAAAAGTTTAATGGATTTTGTATCGACACTCTTAGTAAACAATATACCTACCTTTATTCTATTAGCTATATATTTTGTTATGAGAAAGCAATTAAAAATTTCTTCCCAAATTGAAAAAATGAAAATTAGAGATTTATAATAGAATTATGTTAGAAGTTATAAAAATAAAACTTTTAATTTAAATTTAAATAATCTTTTGCTTTTAGTCAGAAAATTATGAAAAATATTAAGAACTATAAAAGAGAACCATTCGAGTCTCTTTTAAATATGGAAATTCATTTTATTTGCTAAAAATAAATAGGACAGTTGAAAGTCTTAACAATTCATTTGAATGATATAAATTCAAAGCAATCCCTGATATAATCGCCATGCAAAGAATATTTGCCAAAATATGATCACTTGCAATTTCAAATTGCTAGGCCAAAACTCTGATAAAGCCTATCTTAAATTTAGGAGGTGAAGACGATGCTCAATCAGATCTTAAAGGAAAAGAGAAAAGAACTTAAACTTACTCAGCAGCAGGTTGCTGATTCGTTGAATGTCACACGACAAACATTGTCTAGTTGGGAAGTAGGAAAAAGCTTTCCTGATATTCCAACCTTGATTAAGATTAGTAATTTTTATCAAATATCTATAGATTATATGTTAAGAGGGGATGTTGATCTGATGAAAAAAGTTGAAAAAGATGCAAATGAATTGGAAAAATACCAAAAAATAACAGAGATTTTAAAAATGATCGTTTATGGGTTACTGATTGTTACTTTTTTCTATGGTGCCGGCTATGCAATTGGAAAAGGGTGGGGGCATTTTATGCCCTAAATCGTTTATTTCAATGAAGCAAGTTTATTTAAAGGTAATTAGTTAATCCTTAGTCATTCTATTTATAATCCTTAAAACAACTTTTTTCTAAATCTACTTTTAGACTTAGGAAGTAGTTGTTTTTTTGTTTTATTTGCCAAGAAAAAGTAAATTAAACAACTTAAGCTGTCAAACTAGCTGATTTATAAACTCTTTTAAAGATGACAGTCAATCTTGAAAGACGGTAGTGTATCTGATTGGTACATATTATAGAGAGTGCAAAGTTGGCAGACTAAACAAGGAGAATTTTATGAAGAACACAAAAAGAAAACTGTTAGTGATCAGCTTATTGACGTTATTTGGAATCATCTTATTTCTACAAGCCCCAGAACAATTAGTTGAAAAAATATTATTACCTGCCTTAATAGGAATAATCTATTTCCCTCGACTTGCGAACTGTCTAGTCCATATTAACTGAAAAATGATGAGTCTTTTCATACTCATCTTACCTCTTAACGCTATCCTTGTTGTAATGCCTTTGTCTTCAGCCTTTGCTTATTTAGGCGAAATTTTGGCTTATCGTTTGTATAAAGAACTAATGATTAAAAGTAGTCACCTTGATCAAATTCAATACCCATTTTAATTTCTGAGTGATCTTCGATCTAATTCTTAAAATCAACTGAACAACTGAATCAATTGACCGTTAAGGATAGAGCTAGTTCTAACTCTGTTCTTTTTTATTTTTGTTTGAAAGCCCAGCTAATGCTATAGGGTTATGGTTAAAATACTAGGCGATATGGATAGAATTTTGCAATCTACCACATAAAAGACAATAATGTGAAAACACAAAAGCAATTAAACTTTACAAGGTGATAACAATACTTTACATATCTCTTTTGGAATGTTATTATTTAGATAATAGTTAAAGGAGGAGCAAACTATGGAAAAAGAGGCTATTTTAAAAAAAGCACAGCGAGCGCAAAAAGACGAAAGAGAAGACGTAATCATCACAAAATCCTTTCGTGCCGGATGGTTGGGAGTAACAATTGTTATGTTAGCACTGCTTTTGCTGAGAATGTATTTTCAGCAATCAATTGAAGATATTACTATAATTTTGACGGCCCATGTATCAGCTTCTTCATTTTATCAATATAGTAAAATGCCAGATAAAAAGTCCTATTTAATTTTTGGGATAATAAATTTACTGTTTATAATATTGCAATTTTACTATTTATTAAGTAAGTTTGGAGTTTTTTAAATACAAAAAAGAACTATTAGTTTTGCAAAATCGCTTAAAAGTTGCCAGAGCTGAGAAAAAATTTGACTCAGGAAGAATTAGCCAAATTAGTAGGGCTTCTTAACAAACTACGAGTGCCATTGAAAAGGGACAATTCAACCCTTCAGCTAAATTAGCGCTCATTACTTGCATCGCTTCAGATAAAAAGTTTGAAGAATAAGTTATTTTGATTCAATTAAATATTGCTTTTCTTTAGGAGTAATGAAGGAAGCAGTTGAATCGATTGATTTTTTATGGATAGACTTTATTAACACTCTAATCTTTTTATTATTAATTTCATATGTGTCTCTAGAAAATAAAGAGAAAACAAAATGTAAATGAATTAAATTAAAATTTTACACTCACTAATGGTTCTAATGAACAACTGCTAAAAGAATAATTTGAACCGATCGTTCTTTATTGGATTGATAAAAGGTTTTTGGATGAAAAATCGGTGCATTTCTGAACGAGTACTTGCAAACAATTATATAGCTATAGCAAGTCTTAAGAGTGTAAAGCAGCCTAGTTTAATGCGCTTCAAAAATTAAAAGGCAAAGACAACCCAACTTTACATTGTGACTATAAACCTTATTTATTTAAATGTTAGTTTTTAATAATAGTTAAAGGAGGAGCAAACTATGGAAAAAGAGGATGTTTTAAAAAAAGCACAGCGAACACAAAAAGACGAAAGGGACGAAGCCATTAATACGAAAGCTTTTCAAATTGGGTGGGTAGGAGTATCGGTTGTAATGTTACTTCTTATTGTTTTGAGGGTTTTCTTTAATGAATCAGCCATAGACATTATGATAATCTTAATGGCTCAAGTAGCTGCGGCTTCATTTTATCAGTATTCTAAAATGCCAGATAAAAAGCTCTATTTGCTAAGTGGGATCATAGCTATATTAGCTATTATATTAGGCTTTGCCTCATTATTAAGTAGTTACGGAGTTTTTTAAATATGGGAAAAAAAGAAGAATTAGTTTTACTAAATCGCTTAAAAGTTGCTAGAGCAGAGAAAAGTTTGACTCAGGAAGAATTAGCCAAATTAGTGGGGGCTTCTCGACAAACTATTAGTGCTATCGAAAAAGGACAATTTAACCCATCCGCAAGATTAGCGCTTATTATTTGCATTGCTTTAGATAAAAAATTTGAAGAGTTATTTTACTTTGGCTAATTTAAGTAGGCGTTGATCTTCGGTGTACTTCTTAAAACAGACTGAATAGTTGAATAAATGGATTTTTAAAGAATGGAGTTCGTTTTTTGCTCTATTCTTTTTATTTTATCTTTTTTTTACTGTTTAACAAAGACTATTCTGTTAAGCTTAAGCTATCAGATGAAGTCTTGATTGAATCTAGTTTATGGACAACAGTCTTAAGGACAGATAGTTTTTAATAAAATAGAGAGATGATTCAGCATAGTATATTTATAGATTAAGGGGAGAAAAATGGAAATCAAAGAACTTTCAAAAGAAAACGTAGAAGAGTTTATCATTTATTTGAACAAAGCATTGGCAATAGAACCGGATAGGATGACAACGGATGATATAGATGAAGAAGCGATAATTAAAGTGGTTTCCAATCAACCCAACGAACTAAGTCGTTCTTTATTAGCTTATGAGGACCATCAGATTGTGGGTAGGTTGGAGTTTCATTCTTATCTTTGCATTCAAGATTCTTATAGGATGGCCTATGTCAATTGGGTCTATACACTGCCAGACTATCGACACAGGGGAGTGGCTCAGTCATTATTTAAAGCATTTGAGAATATTTGCTTACAAGAAGAAATAAATCAGTACTTTTTAATCCAGGCAGAGAATCAAGCGGCGAGCCGTTTTTATAAGGCCTTTGAACATGGAACATCTAGTAAAGAAATAATTTTAAGAAAGACATTATCTAAGTTTTAGAAAGCCAAAGCAACTTATAGAAGACATCTTTTTCTTTAATCCCAGCTTTTCACTTATCGATTTGTGAGACGGCTGAAATCATGCTAAAATAGGAGGAGTAAATTTATTTAAAAGTCGCGATTGAATGTTAAGTATTTTTTTAAAGACTGTTACTTATTCTAGCTAGTTATTAATCAATAGGGGAGCTTAAGATGTCACTTGAAAAAACAATCTATCTCAATCAATTACTTTCCTACTATGGTTCTCTCCTAACGGATCGTCAATTATCCATGATGCAATCTTATTACGAAGAAGATTTATCATTATCGGAGATCGCAGACTATTATGAGATTAGTCGCCAGGCTGTACATGATATTCTAAAACGTTCAGAAAAATTATTAGAAAGCTATGAGGAAAAGTTACGTATTTTAGCCAAAAGCAATGACCGACTGAAACATTTAAAAGAAATTCGCTCAATGGTGGCAGATCAAGATGACATATTAGAAAAAATTGACTATTTAATTCAATTAGAAAGCTAAAAAGGAGCAATATTATGGCATTTGAAGCATTATCCGAACGATTACAGAATTCCATTTCATTTGTCGGTAAAGGGGAAAAAATTACCGAAGCCGACCTTAAACAAATGATGCGTGAGATCCGACTTGCTTTACTGGAAGCGGACGTTAACTTCAAGGTAGTGAAGACTTTTGTAAAGAAAGTAAATGAGAGAGCCCTCGGATCAGAAGTCCTAGACTCACTGTCACCGGCTCAACAAGTGGTTAAAATTGTTAACGAAGAATTAACCGAATTAATGGGGGGCGAGCATACCCCGATTAATATCTCTAAACAACCACCAACCGTAATTATGATGGCTGGTTTGCAAGGGGCTGGTAAAACAACTACGGTGGGTAAATTGGCGAAACATTTAAAAGAGCAAGGTTTAAAGAAACCCTTGCTAGTTGCTGGAGACGTTTATCGTCCAGCAGCCATTGACCAACTCCAAACGATTGGTCGACAACTTGGTTTTGATGTTTTCAGTCAAGGAACGCAAGCAAATCCGGTCGAGATTGCTAGAGAAGCTCTTCAACAGGCGCGTTTAAATGGTAACGAAGTGGTCTTAATCGATACGGCGGGTCGTCTTCACGTAAATGAAGAATTAATGGAAGAGCTGCGTCAGATTAAAGCAGCTGTTCAGCCCGATGAAATCCTCTTAACCGTCGATGCTATGACCGGTCAAGATGCTGTAAACGTAGCAGCGGCCTTTAACGACTCGCTAGATATTACCGGTGTTGTTATTACCAAATTAGATGGTGATACACGAGGAGGAGCCGCGCTTTCTATTCGTGCCATTATCGACAAACCGATAAAATATACCGGGCAAGGTGAGCAATTAAGTGCACTTGAGCCTTTCCATCCGGATCGTATGGCAGGACGAATTCTCGGTATGGGAGATATGATGACCCTTATTGAGAAGGCTCAACAAGATTTTGATGAAGAACAAGCAGCTAAGATGGCTGATAAAATTAAAGATGCTTCCTTTGATTTTAATGATTTTATTGATCAAATGGATCAAGTTCGTAAAATGGGGCCTATTAAAGACCTACTTAAGATGATCCCTGGTATGAATAAAATTCCTGGTCTGGAAGATTTTAATATCGATGATAAAGAGATGAATCGAGTCAAAGCAGTGGTTCAATCCATGACTCCTTATGAAAGAACCAATCCAGATGTCATTTCCCAAAGTCGTCGACGCAGGATTGCGGCTGGCTGTGGTCAATCCTTACAACAAGTTAATCAATTAATTAAGCAATTCAACCAATCGCGTGAAATGATGAGTCAAATGTCCAATGGTAAAATGGGGGGCATGAACAAAATGATGAATCAATTGCAACAAGGAGGACAAAAGGGTGGAATGCCAAATATGGGCATACCTTCTTTGGGTAAAATACAATCGCCAGAGCAGATTCAAAAAGAGCAAGAACAAAAGAAAATTGCCCGTCTGTTGAAGAAAAAACGCAAGCGTAAAT
Organism: Facklamia sp. P12937; assembly: GCF_050409505.1. Taxonomy (NCBI): domain Bacteria; kingdom Bacillati; phylum Bacillota; class Bacilli; order Lactobacillales; family Aerococcaceae; genus Facklamia; species Facklamia sp. P12937. The sequence goes on along the minus strand of NZ_JBNUPI010000002.1, from coordinate 47,845 downwards.
AAATTTTTAGTCTGTAAAGGAAAAACCCTTTACAGATTGTTTTTTTTCTGTTATTATTCATAACTGTGATAGAACTTATGGAGGTGAAATACATGGCAGTCAAAATTCGTTTAAAGCGTTCAGGAGCTAAGAAGCGTCCTTTCTACCGTATCGTGGTAGCAGATGCACGTTCTCCACGTGACGGTCGTATTATCGAAAAAATCGGTACTTACAATCCTGTTTCAGAACCAAGAGAATTAGTAATTGATGAAGAGAAGGCTTTAGAATGGTTAGCAAATGGGGCACAACCCTCAGATACCGTTCGTAACCTTTTATCCAGTCAAGGAATTATGCAAAAATTCCACGAATCTAAATTAAGCAAATAGCCTAATCAATAGCGTCAAAAGATAAGGATGTGCTCTCAATGACAGAAAAAATTGAACGTTTAATTCAAACTATTGTGGAACCTTTAATAGACCACCCAGAGGAGTTTCAAATTGAACTTCATGATACTGAAGAATTTATGGAGTATCATTTAATCTTACATCCTGATGATGTAGGACGAATTATTGGTAGAAAAGGCCGTGTCATTCGAGCAATTCGAACAATTGTTTACAGTGTTCGTCTACGTGATCAAAAACGCTCACGTATCGTCATTGCTGATGACCTCAATGATAATGAAGAAGAGTAAAATAATAGGGTAACTTATTATTTATTCCATCTTAAGGCACTAAACTGAGTCTAACTTAAGTTAGTGTCTTTTTGTATGTGCCCTGAGTAAACTCGTACTCAAAACTTTAGACAAAGAACACAACTTTTTATACCCTTAACTTACAAATGAATTTACAGGAGGAACACATATGGAATATTATCAAGTTGCAAGGATTGTCAATACCTTTGGTATTAAAGGGCAATTAAAATTATTGATGGACACCGACTTCATAGAGGAACGTTTTGCTAAAGAGAATCATTTATTTGTAATGAAAGACGGAAAAAGTATCCAGCAAGTGACTGTTGAATCCTTCCAAGAACATAAGGGTTCTTATCTTGTAAAATTCAAAGAGTTTAGTAATATTAATCAAGTTGAAAGCTTTAAAGGGCTAACTTTAGCTATTCCTGCTGATGACCAGCAAGAACTAGAAGAAGGGGCTTATTATCACCACCAAATTATTGGTTTAAGTGTATATACAAATCAAGGTGAAAAATTAGGAAAGATTAAAGAAATCATGGCCTTAGGTTCTAATGATGTTTGGGTGGTTAAAGCTGAAAAAGCAAAGCAAAAAGATATCTTACTTCCTTTTATTGATGACGTTGTTAAAGAAGTGGATTTAGCTCAAGGAAAAGTAACGGTGGAGTTAATGGAGGGACTTGTTGATGAAGGTTAAAGTATTAACACTTTTTCCGCAAATGTTTGCCCCTATGCAGGAGTCATTAATGAAGGCTGCTCAAGATAAGGGGATTCTTGAGTTTTCCACCCTTGATTTTCGCCAATTTGCCGTTAATAAGCACGGTCATGTTGATGATTATCCCTATGGTGGTGGAGCAGGTATGTTGTTGCGTCCTGAACCGATAGTGGAGTGTTTAGAAAGTCTCGACTTAGATTCAAAGACACCGATTATCTTGGTGGATCCTACTGGCGAACCCTTTACGCAAACTATGGCGCAAGAGTGGTCGACAAAAGATGAGTTGGTTTTTATTTGCGGCCATTATGAAGGCTTTGATGAACGGATCCGTTCTTATGTCTCTCAAGAAGTTTCCTTAGGTGATTATGTTTTAACCAACGGGGAGTTACCGACTATGGTGATGATTGATGCGACAGTAAGGTTAATACCGGAAGTTGTCGGGAATGCTGAATCCATTGTTAGTGAGTCTTTTCAAGATCATTTGTTAGAATACCCTCAATATACAAGACCGCAAAATTTTCGCGGAATGGAAGTGCCAGAGGTTTTATTGAGTGGTCATCATGAGCGAATTGACCAATGGCGTCAAAAAGAAAGTTTGAGAAAAACAGTTGAAAGAAGACCCGATATGTTAAAAAAACGTAGCTTAAGTAAGCAAGAAGCGCAGTGGCTAGAAGAATTTAAAAATTTGGCTCAAAATTAAGCAATTGAGCCTTTACAAGTGTTTTATTTCTTGTATAATTGTTTAAGTGGTCTATTGACCCGAATTAACGATATTCCGCTAAATAGAAAGACTATTTAAGAATATTTGTTGGAAGGAGAAATGAAAATGAGTAATTTAATCGATAAAATTACCCAAACTCAATTACGTGATGATGTTCCTGATTTCCGTCCTGGAGATAATGTTCGTGTTCATGCCCTGATCGTTGAAGGTGAACGTGAGCGTATTCAAATCTTTGAAGGCTTAGTAATTAAGCGTCGTGGTGTTGGAATCAGTGAAACATATACTGTTCGTAAAATTTCTAATGGAGTAGGTGTTGAACGTACATTCCCTGTACATTCACCACGTGTCGCTAAATTAGAAGTAACACGTAAAGGTAGAGTACGTCGTGCTAAGTTATACTACATCCGTTCATTGTCTGGAAAAGCAGCACGTATCAGAGAACGTGGACGTTAGAAAAGACTCAGAAAGCCTATTCTGTAGGCTTTCTTTTTTTGTTAGGAAATTTTTTTCATTTAAAATAAACATGAGGAGACTCCCAAAAGTTAGCGTTTAAAACGTTCTTTTGAGGGTCTCCTCTCTACATTTAAATGAGAAACTATTTTATTGTTCAAAGATATCCGAGCGATATGTAGGTAAGTTCTTCTTTAATTCATTAGCTTGCCGAGTCAAGCTTAATCCAATATCAGTATCGGCAACATAATAACGTTTTGGTTTTTCAGTCACTACATATTTCTTTGGTAGGATATCAAAGCGTGAGGCAATAGCATCTTCTCTGCTTGTAAATGGCTGGTGAGCACAGATGTAAATTTCAAATGAATTATCTACTAAGGTATAGCCGGCAATGCCGGTTACTTTTTGATAAGGTTTTGCCAAGCCACCATCGATGACTAACATTTTTCCATTGGCTTTAACCGGTTTTTCACCTGCAACGGCTTTAACAGGTGTGTGTCCGTTAATAATATAGCCGGTCGGTTCTAAATCAAACTCTGCCAGCATTTTTAGGCAAAAATCTTCATCATTCCTTAACTCATAATATGGATTTTGAATTTCTTTATGGGTTGTTTTATCTTCAAGGAAGTAACGTTCAAATGTTTTCATGGCATGTTTACCAAAGAGTGTAGAAACAGGACCACACCATAAATACCATACTAAATCGGTATCAAAATCATCCATAGAGTTCTTATCTAGAAAAGTTCGTGTAATCGATTCGCCAAACTTTTCCATCAAACTGCGTCCACTATATTCTTTACCATCTAGGGTGACTTTCATAAATTCACCGTCTTGATGAGTGGGGATACAGCCGTGGAAAAGTAAGTTGCCATTGTAGCACTTATACATGGTTCCCTTTGAGACTAAAAAGTTAATATGACGTTGTAACTTTTCAGAATTTTGGAATTGATGCAATAAGTCCAAGAGTACTAATTCCTCGCCTAAAGTCAGTTCAAAGGGTTCTGCAGAATCGACCCTTTGGAAGCAACCGTTCTTAATTGGGTATTCAACGCCCTCAACCACGACACTTTGACGGTCAGCGGATAATTTATCCAGTAAGAGTCTTTCTTCCATATTGAATTCAGGACGCCGTTGGATAATTTGACTTTCCACTTTGAATTGCATAATCGAAATAGCTTGATGCATGAGTGTGATTTCATCAATTTCCTCTTGGCTTAATTCGGAATTATCTCCGCGAGGGTGAAAGGCTGGATTGTCTTGGTAATAGCGATGGCCATATTTGGCTAAGCGACTTAAGTCAATTCCATAATCTTTCAAGAGTTGACTATGACCATAGCGCAGCTGGATACGGATAACATTGGTCAAACAAGCTAATGATCCTGAATAGGCACCAATCCAGATAATATCATGGTTACCTAATTGAATATCAAGCGAAGGAATTTCCATTAGGCGGTCTACGATTTTATCCGGATTTGGTCCTCGATCGTAGATGTCTCCTAATACATGGAGGTGGTCAACCACAAAACGTTGAATTAACTGAGCTAAAGCCATGGCAAAGTGGTCAGCAAGATTGAGGTCAATAACGGTGTTAAAAATAGTGTGGTAGTAGCGTGACTTATTATCTTTTTCGTCATATTGATAAATAAGTTCTTCTAGAATATAGGCATAGGATTTTGGTAGAGCTTTTCTTACCTTGGAACGGGTATACTTACTAGAAACATGGCGCGTAATTTGAACTAATTGATCTAGGAGTGTCATCCATTCATCTTTTGTTTTTTTGGCATTTAATATCAAGTCTTCTGGGTAATAAATATTGAAACACAATTCTAACCTTTCATCTTTAGTTAGAGTATCATGAAAAAGGTCATCGACCTTAATTGAAATAACACCTGAGCAGTTCCGTAGCAAATGATCAAAGGCTTCGAATTCACCATGTAAATCGGAAATAAAATGTTCGGTTGCTTTAGGTAACTGCTTAATAGCCTCAAGATTTATAATTTCGATTAAATCTTCAACAGTTTGAGCTTTTTCTAATCTATCCATTTCCTACCTCTTTTCAAATAATATAAATTTTTTATGATTCTATCTATAAGCTATGCAATTTAATTGTGAAAGTCAATCCTTTGTTTCAAAGTCAAACTTTGATATACTTAAATTCGATTACACTTATTGTGAGGAAAGAGGGAAATTAATGTCAGAATTTAAAGAAAGATTTGATGCTTTACTAAAAGAAAAGAAATTACCTGCTAATTACCAAGAAATTCAAGACGGAAACCACCTATATCGTTTTCAATTTAAGGTGAGTAAAGAGCGTAGACTTGTTGTAGAAGTGATTATTCAAAATGCTAAAGGCGCTCATTTAGATGCTCAGATTATTTACCGTCATGTTCATTTATTAAAAGATTATAATCAGCGCCCTGAAGCATTAGAAGCAATCAATGAATTAAACGAAGCTAAAACAGGTTATTATAACCTTTATTTGGCAGGAGATGGTGAAATTTACCTGCGTAACCTACTAAGAGCCACTCAAGACCCTACTTTAATTTATGAAGTATTGGTAATGGGTTCTAGTATTGCGCGTGCATTACTTGTTGAATTGGAAAAGAAATTAGGCGAATCTGCTAATCCAATGATTTAATGGAGGAAAAATAAATTGATCATTGAATATATACAACAAAGACCTTGGCTAAACTTTTTATTTGAACTGACGGTGGCCTTAACAGCTGCCTTATGTATAGGTATTGGCTTAAAACTCTTTTTAATGCCTGGAAATATTTTCTCATCAGGTACTTCTGGTTTAGCACAAATTTTAAACTACTTTGCAGTGAATATCCCAGTTATAGGTCCTTATATGACAGTAGGGAATATCTATTTTCTATTTAATATTCCGATTATTATTCTTTCATGGGTGAAATTAGGAAAGCAGTTTACTATTTGGACCTTAATTGTTGTTTTTGTATCTTCCTTAGCAACTAATATGATTCCTTTAACAGTCATTTCTTCTAATCCGTTGCTTAATGCGATTATAGGTGGAGTGATTTGTGGCATTGGTTCTGGGATAACTATTAAATATGGTATGTCATGTGGTGGCTTAGATATTATTACTTTGGTAATTTCTCGTGCTACTGATATGAATGTGGCATTCATTGGTTTTGCCATCAACTCATTAATTATTTTAGCTTCTGGCTTATTATATGATTGGGAATTTGCCCTTTATACCTTGATCTCCATTTATGCCTTAGCTAAAACAATTGATGCCATTCATACCAATGAGCAACGCCTTACAGCTTTAGTAGTGACTAATAATACGGATGAAGTAGTCAACGCTATTTATAAGTCAATTGTTCGAGGAGTAACTATTCTTGAAGGACAAGGTGGCTACTCGCGTGATAAACGAGATGTCTTAATGGTTGTTTTAAACCGCTATGAAATGTTCCCCTTAGAGCAAGCCATTCGACAAACAGACCCTAAAGCTTTTATTAACTTTATTCGTTCGAATAAAGTGGTAGGTCATTTCTTTAGTAGAGACCAACAAAAGGCTATGAGGAAACAAGTTCAAGTCGACAGACCATTAGAAGAGGAATCCGAAGACTTTAGCTTTTTCAACCTGCCGATGGAATTTGACCAATTATATGATGGAATCGAGCATGAGGATGACGATTTCTAAACAAAGTAAAAGAGCAAGGGATATAGTGACCCCAAGAAGTTGGACCATGAAATCCAACTTTCGGGAGTCAGTACATTCTTCCTTTGCTCTTTTTTAGTTTCTGATTACTTTTGCTAAAAGGATGGTTTACTTTATTCCTATTAACGCCTAGGAGCGAGATACGTGCAATTTAAGCATTTGGATCACCTTAACCTTTCTTTTTAGTTTGAGTTAATGACAATCCCAACACTCCTTTCACAAATTAGTCTCTGCACTTACTTGACATAAAATAAAATACCCCCACCAAAAATTGGTTAGGGGGTATGTGAGTTGATTATTTTAATTGAGAAGTTACCTCCAAGAAATGCAGGCTGAGTGGAAGAGTTTCTATTCAGAAAGAGTGATTGAATGCAGCTTCTGAATTTTTTCAAACTGAAAAGTTGCTTCAACATCATAACGCCTCCTTCAATAAGCAAGATTAGAATTTTCTCTTCAAATAAATTATATCAAAGTGAAGCCAGAAATAAAGTAATAACTTATTATTAGTTAAAAGAAAGATTAAAATAATCGATAAGATAATGAGCCAGACCATCTTGATCATTGGAATGCTCAGTAATATCGTTAGCAATATCTTTGAGGGGTTGGATGGCATTACTCATTGCCACGCCATGACCTGCAAATTCAATCATCTCCAAGTCGTTATCTTCATCACCGAAGGCTAGAATATTTTGACGAGGAATATGATAGAAGTCAGCAATGGTTTTAACACCCACTGCCTTGTGTAAATTTTTACTAACCACTTCTAAAACGGGTATTTCACCCCCCCAAGTTCGAACAGAAACTTGATTTGGATAGCTAGCCATGATTTTCTTTTGAATAGGTATTTGGTCTGCTTCCGAAGTGAAAAGGGTTACAGCAATCGGATTATGAATGAGAGTTTGTCGAGAAAGTTTTTGATAGCTTGCGTCTTCGGCTGGATAATAGGGTGACTCAGGAAGATTCATTGAGGAAGTATAAAGACGCTCCTTACCTTCGGCACAAACTAGCTGAATGCCTAATTCATCTTGCCGGTTAAATAAATCAAAGACTATTTCACGATCTAACTCATGGTAGTAACTTGCTAGCCACTCAGGTCGGTCAGGGAAGTGACAATAGGCACCGTTAAAATTAACCATAGGTGTAACGAGGTTTAAGACTTGATAAATTTCTTTACTAGTCCGATAAGGTCTTCCAGTAACGATACAAACTAAATGACCCATGTGATCTAATTTTTGCAATGTTTGAATCGTTAAAGGAGTAAGTTTGGATTGATTGTTTAGAGTAGTGCCATCTAAATCAATGGCAATCATATGTTGGCTCATTAATTCGCCTCCTTTAGAGATTGCTTCGATTATAGCAAAGATGAAAGCTTAAGGGCAACTATTCATGATTATTGGCTAAAAGCTTGAATTGATGTAGAATGAAAACAAAGAAAGTGAGGCGTTTGAATGGATTTAGAAAAAATGCGCGACACAAAAAGTTTAAATGATGAAGAACGTATGATTGTGGATCGTTTATCGAATGTGATTGACCCTGAATTAGGGGTCGATTTAATTAATTTAGGTTTGATTTATCGAGCCGATTTAACTGAAGAGGGGATTTTAAAGATTTTATTAACTCTAACTACTCCAATGTGCCCAATGGCAGATGTTATTGTGGATGAATTAAATGGAACTTTCGAAGATGTTCCTCAAGTTAATAATGTTGAAGTTACTATTACTTTTGATCCACCCTGGTCTTTAGATAAATTATCACGCTATGCCAAGATAGCTTTAGGAGTGATGTAATGGATGTCATGGTTTCTGATTTTGTGATTGAAGATGGGCCATTTGGCCCTCTTCCAGGACGGACTCTATCTCCTAGTGAGCAAGTGAATCAGCCCTTACCACTTGTTTTTTTCTATCATGGATGGACCAACTCAGCTGGTGAACATTTACATTTTGGTATGGAAATTGCCCGACAAGGCTTTCGAGTAGTCATGCCAGATGCCTATTTACATGGGAAAAGAGGGGATAGAAAGTCGCTAGAATTGCAAGGTTTTTTAATGGCTCTTCGAGCTAATATAGAAGAATTTCCATTATTATTCGACCATTTTAAATCGACGACTAAGGATAATTTTGTGGCAGTTTCGGGAATGTCAATGGGAGCAATGACCACTTTACTTTTACTCAGTAGACACCCATTTCTTTCAGCAGCCGTTTCCTTAATGGGGAGTGCGCACATTTCTAAGTTGATTGATCAAAATATTATTAATAACCAGTCATCATCTAATCAAAGTCTAACGAATAATCAACTTTTAAAAGAAACACATAAAGAATTTGCCATTATTTATCAGTCAGATTTAAGTAAGCAAGCCGAAAAGATAGCCAATCGCCCTTTATATATTTGGCATGGCGAAAATGATCCGCTTGTTCCTTATCAAGATACGGTAGAATTTGTGGAATCCATCATCGATCAACCCTATAGTCAAAATACATACTTCAACCACGAACCTGCTTATCATCGGGTTCCATTTAAAGAAATTGTTAAGATGGCCAGCTTTTTAAAGGCAGCTTCTCTTAAAGAGTCCGATCAGATATGGGAGTACGTAGAAAAGCTATCTTTAGAAAGAAAAGATTTTTTTGAATAATAAGAAAGGTGATTGCTTGCAAAAAACTAAACAATGGTTAGACCATCGGGTGGATTTAAGTTCTTATATTGAAAAAGTTAGCCAAGACCAAATCAATCAATTGGTTTTCAAACTGATTCTTCTTTTACCCTCCTCAATGATCGCCACAGATATTCGTAGTGGCTTTCCTCTCTTAATCAGTATCGAAAGGAATCGAATTAAGGATATAGTCTTACAACGAATCTCTCTATTAATTGAAGAATATGCACTTGACCTCTCAGACTGGCATCAATTAAATTTTATAATTGATCAGAGTCAAAAGACTATTAAGAAATATTATCAGGATCATTCATTGATTGATTTAGATTCTATACAAGTGGAAATTAATTACTTTTTAAAATAATTTAAGTAATTTAGTAGAAGTTTATTTTTTCCTAAAAATTTTGCCCCAACCTATTGACCATTCCTGACCAATAGGTTATACTCAATTTAAGCTCTTTGAGAGAGCTTTTAATATAGATTAAATAATTTGACCAATTCTGACCTTAAGGAGTGAGAATATGATAGAAAAAATGACAACCACTTTGCAAAGCGCCATAGCTGAAGCGCAACAAATTGCTATTAGAAGACAGCATCAAGAGATTGATATCCCGCATTTATGGCGTATATTTATTCAAGCAGACCATTATGCTGCAAAATTATATGAAGATATAGGTGTTGATCGGTCGGCTTTTCAAGCAGTGATTGAAGGAGAAATTGATCAATTACCTCAAGTTGCCGGTCAAAATATTCAATATGGCCAACACTTTAGTCAAAGATTTACTCAGTTATTGAATGACGCCAGTCAAATAGCAAAGAAATATAAGGATGAATACTTAGCCACTGAAGTGATTCTACTAGCTTTATATAAGCAAAAAAATAATCCTTTGACCAAATGGTTAAACCAAAAGGCTATTAATGAGTCCCTACTAAGCGAAAGAATTGAGAAATTAAGAGGGGGAGATCGTGTGACATCACAAAACCAAGAAGAGACTTATGAGTCTCTAGATAAATATGCAACGAATCTTAATGATGCGGTTAAAAATAATAAGCTGGATCCAGTAATCGGTCGTGATGAAGAAATTCGTGATGTTATCAGAATTTTATCTAGAAAAACCAAGAACAATCCGATTCTAATTGGTGAGCCAGGTGTAGGTAAAACAGCCATTATCGAAGGATTGGCCCATCGAATTGTTCGCAAAGATGTTCCCGAAAACTTAAAAGATAAGGAACTTTATTCCTTAGATATGGGCTCCTTAATAGCAGGAGCAAAATATCGTGGAGAATTTGAGGAACGTTTAAAAGCCGTTCTTAAAGAGGTAAAAGAATCCGAAGGGAGAATTTTACTCTTCATTGATGAGATTCATACCATTGTTGGTGCAGGTAAGACAGAAGGATCGATGGACGCTGGTAATTTGTTAAAACCGATGCTAGCAAGGGGAGAATTGCACTGTATTGGTGCGACAACCTTAGACGAGTATCGTGAAAACATTGAAAAAGATAAGGCCTTAGAACGTCGATTCCAGCGCGTTTTAGTCCAAGAACCAACAGTTGAAGATACTATTTCTATCCTAAGAGGTCTAAAGGAACGTTACGAGATTCACCATGGGGTCAATATCCATGATAATGCCTTAGTGGCCGCTGCAACCTTATCACATCGATATATTACCGATCGTTTCTTACCAGATAAGGCAATTGACTTAGTTGACGAGGCATCTGCTACTATTCGCGTAGAAATGAATTCTATGCCAACTGAAATGGATGCTGTCAACCGACGGTTAATGCAATTAGAAATTGAAGAGGCTGCCTTGAAAAAAGAATCTGATGAGGCTTCTAAGAAACGTTTAGAAAATCTTCAAGAAGAATTGGCTGATTTAAGAGAAGAAGCCAATCAACTGAAAATGCGTTGGGAAGTAGAAAAAGAAGCTTCTAACGCTTTAAGAGATAAGCGAGAAGCCTTAGATAATGCGCGTAGACAGTTAGAAGAAGCTCAGAGTAATTATGATCTTGAAGCAGCGGCTCGCTTACAGCATGGCGAAATTCCGCATTTAGAGCAAGAATTAAAAGAGTTAGAGGCTAAAGCAGAAGAAACTTTACAGTCTGATACTGAACGGTTAACTCAAGAACGTGTGACTGACGTTGAAATAGCCAAAGTAGTTGAAAGATTAACTGGTATTCCAGTCAGTCGCTTAGTTGAAGGAGAAAGAACCAAGTTAATGCACTTGGATCAAACGCTTCATCAAAGAGTGATGGGGCAAGATGAAGCGGTAGAAAAAGTAACACAAGCTATCCTAAGATCAAGAGCTGGTTTGCAAGATCCACGTAAACCAATTGGTTCCTTCCTCTTCCTAGGTCCAACCGGTGTTGGTAAAACAGAATTAGCCAAGTCCTTGGCCGAAGTCTTATTCGATGATGAAAACCACATGGTTCGAATCGATATGTCTGAGTACATGGAGAAGCATTCCGTTTCTCGTTTAGTCGGGGCCCCTCCAGGTTATATTGGTTATGAAGAAGGTGGCCAATTAACAGAAGCTGTAAGACGTAGTCCATATTCCATTGTCTTATTAGACGAGATTGAAAAAGCTCACCCAGATGTTTTTAATATTCTCTTACAAGTTTTAGATGATGGCCGTCTGACTGATTCTAAAGGTCGTGTTGTAGATTTCAAAAACACTGTTTTAATCATGACTTCTAATATTGCTTCTCATTTATTATTAGAAGGAGTGAGTGATAAGGGAGAAATTCTAGCTGAAGTAGAAACACAAGTAAATCAAGCCTTAAGCAACCACTTTAAACCTGAATTTCTCAACCGAATTGATGATGTCGTTCTCTTTAAACCTTTAACTCGAGCAGATTTACAAGGTGTAGTAGAGAAATTCTTAAAAGATTTACGTCATCGTTTGGCTTATCAAGAAATTGAACTCCAATTAACCTCAGAAGCCATCAATTGGCTAGCGGATAAAGGTTATGATCCGATTTATGGAGCCCGTCCTTTATTACGTTTTATTACTAAAGAATTGGAAAATCCATTAGCTAAAGCGATTATAGCGGGTGATATTCTGCCAAACTCACTTGTAAAAGTGGATTTAGCTAATGATCATTTGCAATTTGAAGGGTTAGCATCCGGTAATTAATTGCCATATCTTCTAATTAAATCTTTTACTATAAGTTAAGGTCCTGATTGATTATCAGGGCCTTTTTTACAATTAAACTAGTGAAAACATACCTTCTAAATGGTGTAAAAAGGACTAAAAGATGCTAGAATAGAATGCATGAGAAAGGGGAATGCTTTTGAAACAAATTGATAGATTAGATAAAATTGTTGTTCGCTACATCTTTTTAATTGCTGGTTTAGTCTTAGCAATCTTTAATTATGATGTGATTTTTTCATGGATTAATCGTTTAGGCCAAGTTTTTTTACCGATTCTTTCGGGCCTCGCGATTGCTTATGTTTTAAATATTTTAATGGTGCGTTATGAAGACTTGCTAAAGAAAGTCTCAGATAAAAGTTGGATTAAACCCTACCGACGCCCGATCGCCATTCTTTTGTCTCTTATAACAATTATTTTAGTATTGTTATTTGTCTTAGGCTTGGTCTTACCACAAGTTTACAATGTAATTACAGAGTTTATTACAGCTGTTCCCTTTCAAATTACACGCATAGAAGAAGCGCTTACCAATCTTGAGAAAATGTTACCAGCAGAATCGATGGAATTCTTAGACCGTTTTGAAATAAATTGGGCTGATATTCTTAAAAGTATTCAAGATATGGGAAATCGATTTATCACTGGAGTAGTAAATACCACCCTCTCTACGGTCGGTTCTTTAACTTCTATTATTATTAATGGAGTATTGGCCTTCATTTTCTCTATCTATTTACTGTTATCGAAAGAAAAACTAATGGACCAATTTTTAAGAATCGTTACCACTTATACTAGTAAGCCGGTATCACGCAGAATATTTTATGTGTTAACGACATTGAATGACTCTTTTAAACATTTCTTTACAGGATCTGTGATTGAAGCAATCATATTAGGTTTTTTAGTTACCGTAGGTATGTGGATCTTTAGATTTCCTTATGCTGGAATGATTGGATCTCTAACTGGTTTCTTTGCTTTGGTTCCTATGCTAGGCGCTTATATTTCAGGAGCTATTGGTGCCTTATTAATTTCAGTGCAATCGGTTCCCCAGGCATTATGGTTTATTATCTTTATCATTCTCATCCAGCAATTCGAAGGAAATGTCATTTATCCACGAGTTGTGGGAGGATCGATAGGATTGCCAGGTATGTGGGTTTTATTCGCTGTAACCATTGGCGGGGGACTATACGGAGTAGCTGGTATGTTGCTAGGAGTTCCGATAGCTTCCGCTATCTACAAAATAATTAAGCGCGATGTCCTAGAGCGTGAGACTTATTCTTACGAAGAAAGACAAAAGTTATTACATATTGCTAAATACGACTCTTTTAAGCAAGTAGCTGATGATAATCAAGAGTCAAATCAAGATTTTAATTAATTTTATTAAACTCCCTCCCTGATTTAGGCACTGACCCCAAATAGTGAGGCAAACATAAAAACACCTCCGTTGAATTCGTGTGAAATGAATTTAATGGAGGTGTTTGATTAGGGTTAATCACCTAGCTTACTCTGCAGAAACAAAATCGAAATGTATTGAAATGAAAAATGAAGGCCGGACTAATAAACAAATAATAGATGAATGAAACATTAAGAACACGTCTCAAGTAAAAACTTGCTGGCCTTGGGATCGTTAAAGTCAAACCTAGCGCTTCAATCAAGCCGGCGGTAAACAATAGACTTATGGCAAAGGATTCGAAGAACTTAGCGAGATAAATCCACTCAAAATCGAATTAAAACGCCAACAAGCAGCCTAACAAAGGTGTTTTTATTCTGTCCTATTTATGGGGTGCAGTGCCTACCCTTAATTAGGAGTTTTTATTTAAATATGAAATTATAAGACTTTAGTTCGCATGATTTTGCTACTAATGAAAGCAATTTCATGATATAATTTAACTAAAGGAGGTGGTTTCATGCTTATAAGTTTTTTTCTAGCAATTAGTGCTTTAGTAGTATCATTATATACGCGCTGGACTTGGTTATTATGGTCCATTGCAGCTGTTCTTTTTGCCATGTTTTTTGGGATAGAAGGCCAAGCAATATTGCACTATTTAATCTTTATGATTGGTGTCATATTGCTGATTCTTGAGGTGTATATACCAGATTTAGGTTTAACAGGATCAGTTGGCTTAATCGCTTTTATTTTAGGTTTATGGCTAAAGTTTCAAGATTTATCGACTGTTACTCTAATTGTATTAGCTAGCTTAGCGATTGTTCTCATTTTATTCTTGATTTTTAATAAGATGGGTTACAATTTGCAGTTTAGTCCCGATTTTATCTTGGATAAAGCAATTAACAAAGATGCAAATTCCAATTCAGAGACTAAGGATCATACTTATCTTGCAAGCTTAGTTGGTAAAGAAGGAATAACGGTAGGAGGCTTGAGGCCGGTTGGTAAAATAAAAGTCGATGATCATTATTTTGAAGCATACAGTCTAGAAGAGATGATAGCTGCTAACCAACCGATTAAAATTGTCAAAGTTGTTGACAAAAAAATTTATGTAAGGAGCGAAATGAATGGATAATTTTTATCTGGATGAAGGGTCACCCATAGTGATGACTGTAGTTATTATTTTATTACTGATTTTCTTGATTTCAGTGTTCTTAAGATTTGTTCCAATTGGCTTATGGGTAACTGCTTATTTTTCCGGCGCTAAAGTTTCAATAGGTGATTTAATAGGGATGCGCTTAAGAAGAGTTAAGCCTGCTTATATTGTTAATCCCTTAATTAAAGCCACCAAAGCCGGTGTACCGATTACAACTGATCAATTAGAAGCTCATTTTTTAGCAGGTGGAGACGTTAACCAAGTGGTTGATGCCTTGATAGCTGCCCAGCGTGCTAATATTGATTTAGAGTTCGAACAAGCTGCCGCTATTGATTTAGCAGGGCGAAATGTTTTTGAAGCCGTTCAAGTTTCAGTTAACCCGAAGGTTATTGAAACACCGGTTATTGCAGGTGTAGCTATGGATGGTATTGAAGTTAAAGCCAAAGCTAAAGTTACTGTACGTGCTAATATTGAACGATTAGTAGGTGGTGCGGGTGAAGAAACAATCATTGCCCGTGTAGGGGAAGGTATTGTAACGACTGTAGGTTCAGCTTCGACCCACTCCATTGTATTGGAAAATCCCGATTCCATTTCGCAAACAATCCTTAGAAAAGGTTTAGACTCAGGAACTGCTTTTGAAATACTTTCGATTGATATTGCTGACGTTGACGTCGGACGTAATATTGGAGCTAAATTACAAACCGATCAAGCGGAAGCAGATAAGAAGATTGCTCAAGCTAAGGCTGAAGAGCGTCGTGCAGTAGCCGTTGCTCAAGAGCAAGAAAATATTGCCGAAGTTCAGAAAATGCGTGCCAAGGTGGTTGAAGCGGAATCTCAAGTTCCTCTAGCTGTTGCTGAAGCCTTCCGTAATGGGCGTATCGGTATTAAGGATTATTATGATTTAGAAAATATTCAATCAGATACACAAATGCGTGAATCGATTGCAAAAAGTGGTACGCCACATAATAATGAAAATGAGTGATTATAATGGGATTTTTTGAAATAATAATTCTGGGATTTATTATCAACTATTTCGGTTCAAAAATAAAAAAAATGAATCGTCAGAATGGTTCTTTTGATTCCATTAAGGATAAAATGTTTCAAAGTTTAGATCAATTAGAAACAACTACTTATCATGAAAAGTATCCCAATCTCGATAATTTCTTTGAGACCGATGAAGAATCAGAGAAAAAATTTGAATCAGAAGTTAATAAAATTCAAGAAGGAAAGATTGATGTAGATCCTCAAACAATCGATCGTTTAAAAAGAAAATACCGAAAGGATATTCAATCTTTTTCTAACGATTTAAAAAAACAAGTAAATCAATTGATTGAGCAAGGTCCTCAAGCAGTTAAAGATAAAGCTATTCAATTGTCGGCATATCACCCTAACCGTGAAAAATTATTAGAAATTGCTAAATACTACGAGGATTTTGTGAATGAATTTCAAGAGCATCCTAGCAAAGGAGATTTAATCGCTAAATCTTCAACGGTTACCCAAGATTTTAATGATTTTTCTGATATGGACTATGAAATGGAACAATTCATTATTGAAGGGGAAGAGTTAGCTGAGTTTAGTCAACCAATGCAGGTTCAACGATTAAGCTCTCGAGAGGATTCTACCAACCATTCCAATCAGTTAAAAGAAGCCATTATATGGTCAGAAATTCTAGGACCGCCTAGGTCTAGAAAATAAAAAAATCCTATTCTGTTATTTATCAGAATAGGATTTTTTTTTATCGCTGCCAAAGGCATTATAAAATACTTTTACCATTTGTTTAAAGTTCTTTCGCGCTTCGATAATCGATTGATTGAGATTTATTAAATGATATTGTCTTAAATCATTTCTAAAAAATTGAATATACTGTTTAGCAAAATCACGCAAATCCTTTTGCAAGGATGGGTCAAATTGTCTAAAACGGTAATGAACTTTGTTTAGATAATAGGTTGGCTGATTAATGAGTTGGTTAATCGATTGCGCTTCACAGGCATCAATTAAGTCAATTAGAGCAGAGATAATACGTTTTCGTCTAGCGGGAGAGTTTCGCAAGATCCAGTTTTTATTGATTTGATTGATACTTTGGCTGGTGATTGTTAATTGTTTCGCTCGTTGAAATTGTTTCCCTTCAATTTTCCAATTTGCTAGATTATGTTGCATCAGTCCACGCTTTTTACTTTTAATTATAATGGCTTTTTGATCATGGAAAAGCAAGTTACCAATAATACTATCTTCAGGAATAATACGGATATGCTTTTTGTTCACACGTTTCATCTTATTTTGACGCAAGTTAACGGTATGAAAGCCAGGTGAATCCAAAGTGTAAATTATTTTAATCTGACTAATAGTTTCAAGAGACATTTGGCTAGCTGCATAGAGAGCTAAGTGGCCTCCTTTAGAATGTCCTCCTAATATTAAATGACTGGTCGGATGAGCTTGAATGACTTTTTCAAGGTATTGGCTCGCAATAATTTGTGCCGGAATGGATGATTGGTAGGTGAGGATGATATCCTCCTTCCAACCTACTATCATGTCATCGGTGCCACGAAAAGAAACGAAAAGGAAGTTGTTTCCTAAATCTACTAATAGAAAGGCTGACTGAGTTTCTAATTTAAAGTCTATTGAGTTTAAAAAACCACTAATTCTTAAATTTTTAAACCGACGATAGTCTGCGATTTTTTTAATCAGTTGACTCCTAAAAGGATTGGCCATTGTTTGATCGGTTTCTTGAAAATATTGGTTAAAGGGTTGGTATAGTCTAGCTAGATGCTTAAAAGTTAAACCATCTTTAAAATCCATTGAATCGGTAAAAAACCGATCGATAGGGAGGTAGGTTAGTTCTAAGATAATCGCAGCATCTAGTTCATTAAAGGGTTCCTCTTGAAAGCTTAATTGACCATATTGCTCTAAATAAGTATATAATGATGACATGCTGACACCTCCTAGCTCTTAGTTTAGCCGAATGGAGCGTTATAAAGCAAATGTATGAGTGAAAAAAGTAAAGTTGAATTAAAATAGTTTAAAAGCAAAAATTCATTTGCATTTTTTGATCGAATAGCTTATATTTATAAGAGTGCTTAGGCACAATTCACACGTTAGTGGATAGTTACTAGGGTGCTCTCATGAGTCTAATAGCTAAATGAAACTAGCGGAGGAAAATACAAAACCAAAAGGAGTTTATAATATGGCAGTTATTTCAATGAAACAATTGTTAGAAGCTGGTGTGCACTTTGGACACCAAACACGTCGCTGGAATCCTAAAATGAAACGTTACATCTTTACAGAACGTAACGGTATTTACATCATCGACTTACAAAAAACGGTTAAGTTGGTAGATGAAGCATATAATTTCATGCGAGATGCAGTTGCTGATGGTGGCGTTGCTTTGTTCGTAGGAACTAAGAAGCAAGCTCAGCAAGCAATTGAAGAACAAGCTGAAAGAGCAGGTCAGTACTACATTAACCACCGTTGGTTAGGTGGCTTATTAACAAACTGGGATACCATCCAAGGACGTATTCGTCGTCTAAAAGCTTTAGAGCAAATGGAAGTAGATGGAACTTTCGATGTGCTTCCTAAAAAAGAGGTCGGTGAATTACGTAAAGAGTGGGATCGATTAGAAAAATTCTTAGGTGGTATCAAAGATATGCCAAGAATACCTGACGTGATCTTTATCGTAGACCCACGCAAAGAGCGTATCGCGGTTCAAGAGGCTCGTAAATTAAATATTCCAATTGTTGCGATGGTGGACACTAACTGTGACCCTGATGAGATTGACTATGTTATTCCAGCAAACGATGATGCCATTCGTGCCATTAAATTAATTACAAGCTCTATGGCAGAAGCAACAATTGAAGCAAATCAAGGTCAAATTGACGTGGACACTGATGAGCAAGGGGATAGCCAATTCTTTGATAACTTATTTGACAACAAGGAAGAAAATACAGAATCAGAAGAAGCTGAAAGCTCTCCAGCGACTGAAGCTGAATAAATAAATTAAGAAAAGCTGTCAAAAGTTGCCAAGCATCTTTAGACAGCTTTTTTATGAAAATACATACATTAGGCTTTAGCAAGCTGAATAATTTTGATATAATAATTAAGGTAGCACATTATTGAATGATATTTCCAAGGAGGATTTTATAGATGGCAAAAGTAACTGCAAAACAAGTAAAAGAATTACGTGATATGACTGGTGTTGGAATGATGGATGCTAAGAAAGCCTTAGTTGAAGTTGATGGAGATATGGACAAAGCAGTCGACTTATTACGTGAAAAAGGACTTGCAAAGGCTGCTAAGAAAGCAGACCGTATCGCTGCAGAAGGTTTAACTGCAAGCTATATTGATGGAAATACTGCTGCATTAGTTGAAGTAAACTCTGAAACAGACTTTGTTTCAAAAAATGACAAGTTCATTACATTAGTTAATGATATTGTAAAAGCTGTTGCTGAAGGTAAACCAGCTGATATGGAAGCAGCCAATGCCTTGGAAGTTAATGGACAAACAATCGCAGAATTAATTACAGAATCAACTATTGTAATTGGTGAAAAACTTTCTTTCCGTCGCTTTGCCCTTTTAAATAAAGGGGATAATGATGTCTTCGGTGAATATTCTCACCAAGGAGGACGGATTGGTGTTTTAACTGTCGTTGCAGATTCTAAAGATGAAGATGTAGCTAAAGACGTTGCGATGCATGTTGCTGCAATCAACCCTAAATACCTAAATCGTGAAGATGTAGATGCTGAAGTAATCGAACGCGAAAAAACTGTTCAACGCGAGCTAACATTAAACGAAGGCAAGCCTGAAAAGATTGTCGACAAGATTGTTGAAGGTCGTATGAATAAGTTCTACGGCGAAATCGTATTGAACGAGCAAGCTTTCGTTAAAGATGGCGATCAAAAAGTTGCAGATTATGTTGGTGCTAAAGGGGGTAAAGTTACTGAGTATGTACGTTTTGAAGTTGGAGAAGGAATTGAAAAACGTAAAGATAACTTTGCTGAAGAAGTAGCCGCTCAAATGGGCAAGTAATTTACAACATTTAATAGAGACCCCAGTTTTTGCTGGGGTCTTTTTAAAGGAAAAGAAGGGTGAGAATAATGGTTAAAACAAAATATCAAAGAGCAATTCTAAAACTGAGTGGAGAGGCTTTAGCAGGTGAAAATGGATTTGGCATTGACCCTGCGACAGTCCGTTCAATTACCCAACAACTTAAAGAAGTTTATCAATTAGGCATTGAAATAGCTATTGTTGTAGGGGGCGGAAATATTTGGCGTGGATCGATTGGTGCTGAAATGGGAATGGACCGGGCACAAGCAGATTATATGGGTATGTTAGCAACTGTAATGAATGCTTTATCCTTGCAAGATGCATTAGAAAATCTGGATGTCCCCTCAAGAGTTCAAACATCTATTGAAATGCGTGCTGTAGCTGAGCCTTATATTCGCAGACGTGCGATTCGTCATCTTCAAAAGGGTCGAGTAGTTATTTTCGCTGGTGGTACTGGTAACCCTTATTTCACAACAGATACCACTGCTGCTTTGAGAGCGGCTGAAATTGAAGCAGACGTTATTCTGATGGCTAAAAACAATGTGGATGGTGTTTACAGTGCAGATCCAAAGACGGATGAAACAGCTACTAAATATGAAAATTTAACCCACTTGGATGTTATCTCTAAAGGCTTAAAAGTAATGGATTCTACGGCTTCTTCCTTGTCTATGGATAACAACATTCCATTAGTTGTCTTTAACTTAAACGAACCTGGGAATATTAAACGTGTCATTCTTGGTGAAAATATTGGAACAACTGTTGGAAATAATCATGATTAGTTCTAACTTTTCTTACAATGCTTAAATATGGTATAATAAAATAACTATGGATCATATAGGAGGAAGAAAATGGCTGCTGATAATATATTAAAAAATACTGAAAGCCGAATGCAAAAATCAATTGAAGCTTTTCAACGTGAATTAGGAACTATTCGCGCTGGAGTTGCTAATGCTAGTATTTTAGACCGTGTCATGGTGGAATACTATGGAACACCTACGGCATTAAACCAGTTAGCTTCAATTAATACACCTGAAGCAAGAATGTTAGTAATTTCACCTTATGATAAGAGTTCGCTTCAAGATATTGAGCGTGCAATCATGATGAGTGATGTGGGAATTACACCTACAAATGACGGTGAAGTTATTCGTCTTGTGATACCTGCATTGACTAAAGAAAGACGAGAAGAATTAGTTAAAGTAATCGGTAAAGAACAAGAAAATGCAAAAGTTTCAGTAAGAAATATTCGTCGAGATGCAATGGATGAAGCTAAGCGACTTGAAAAAGATAGTGAAATTACTGAAGATGAATTAAAACGTTATGAAAAGGATATTCAGCAAATAACTGATAATGCGACTAAGGAAATTGATCGCCTAACTTCAGTTAAAGAAGATGAAATCAGAAATAACTAAAAACCGACCAAAAATCAAGTCAAGAAGTCTTGACTTGATTTTTTATTATGAATGACTAGAATTTTATGATTAAACAACTTCTTCTAGTTTTCTTTTAATATACAATTTCTTTCTGCTATAATTAAAAGGTATTTATGCTACTGAAAGGAAACAACCATGAATTTAGATAATATGAAGATCCCTAACCATGTTGCAATTATTATGGATGGTAACGGTCGCTGGGCTAAAAAGCGTTTTTTACCTCGAGTAATGGGGCATAAAAAGGGAGTCGAGACCATCAAAAAAATTACCATTCGTGCACACCAACTTAAAATCAAGGTATTAACGGTTTATGCTTTTTCTACAGAGAATTGGGCGCGTCCCAAGGATGAAGTGGATTACTTAATGTCTTTGCCAAAAGACTTTTTTGAATCCTTCATGCCTCAATTAATGGAAAATAATGTTAAAGTTACCTATATTGGTAATGCTAATCGTTTACCTGAAGAAACTAAGAAAATCTTAGATCGAGCAGTAGAAAAAACGCAGGATAATAGTGGATTGATTTTAAACATTGCTTTAAATTATGGTGGACGTCAAGAGATAGTCCAAGCCATTCAAAGTATTAGTCAGGCAGTTTTAAAAAATGAAATAAAGCCAGAAGAAATTACCGAAGAATTAGTTGATCAGTCTCTAATGACTCAAGATCTTGCTTCATACTCAAATCCAGACTTGATGATTCGAACTTCTGGTGAATTAAGACTCAGCAATTTCTTATTATGGCAATTAGCCTATAGTGAATTCTATTTTACAAAGGTCTTATGGCCTGATTTTTCAACTGAAGACTTTGATCAAGCGATTGCAGCTTATAGTGAAAGACAGAGAAGATTCGGTAAAATCTCTTAAATGTTAGAAAGGAGTAGGGATCAAAATGAAACAAAGAATCATTACAGCAATTATTGGGATCTCTATTTATCTACCATTTGTCATCTTGGGTGGGAAATGGTTTAGCTATTGTATAATGTTGTTGGGTGCAATAGCCTTGTACGAAATGGCTGAGATGAAAAAAATCGATTATTTAAATGAAATAGGCTTAATATCAACTTTAGCCTTAGCCTCGGTCCTCTTACCAGAGAAATATTTTGGTCCTATTTTTTCTGAGGCAGACCCCTTGATGATTTTTTATTTAGCAGGAATGTTATTGTTGATTTTGACGGTTTATAATTATCAACGTTTTAATTTTGTAGATGCATCCACTTTAATTTTTGCTTCGCTTTATATAGGTTTTGGCTTTCGTTATTTAATAATGATTAGAGACCTTGGTTTAACGACTATTCTATATGTTCTTTTGGTGATTTGGTCAACGGATACTGGAGCTTATTTAATAGGTAGAAAGTATGGGAAGAATAAGCTGGCTCCCAGAATAAGTCCTAACAAAACAGTAGAAGGAGCTTTGGGTGGCGTAGCAACCGCTTTTGTAGTCGCTAGTATTTACAGTCTCTTTTTTACTGTTGAAATAAAAAATCCACAATATCTTGGCTTTTTAACCATTCTTATCTCTATAGCTGGTCAGTTCGGTGATTTAGTAGAATCCGCCTATAAGAGAGACTTTGGTGTGAAAGATTCGGGCAAATTACTTCCAGGACATGGGGGAGTATTGGATCGTTTTGATTCAACAATATTTGCCAGCATCATGTTTGTTGTATGGAATAACTTTTTAGGTGTTTAATTAGAAATGGAGTAAGCGATGTTAAAAACAGTTTTAGTTTTCTTAATTATCTTTTCGATTATTGTGATTATTCATGAGTTTGGGCACTTATATTGGGCTAAAAAAGCAGGCATCTTAGTGAGAGAATTTTCACTAGGGATGGGACCTAAAATCTTTTCAAAACAAGCCGAAGATGGGACAACCTACACTATTCGTGCTTTACCAATGGGAGGTTATGTTCGTTTAGCTGGTTTAAATGAAGAAGCTGAAGTTCAACCGGGACAATCTTTAGGTTTAACTTTCAATGAACAAAATAAGGTTATTAAAATTAACCTTAGTGAGACTAGTGATATCAATGAACTACCTGTTCGATTAGATAAGGCCGATTTGGTAAATGAGATGACTCTTGAAGTTTATGAACAAGGGGAAGATTATCTTAAAACTTATCATGTCCATCCTCAAGCAGAAATCATTGAAAAAGATGGAACCATTATTCGTGTAGCCCCCTTAGCAACGCGTTATGAATCAGTTCCAGTTTGGCATAAGATTCTCACTAATTTTGGTGGGCCACTTAATAACTTTATCTTATCGATTGTTGCTTTTGCGATAGTCGGTTTAATGCTTCCAGGAATTCCTACCACTACCAATCAAATAGGTCAAGTGGTTGAGGGCAGTCCTGCTGCAGGAGCTGGTTTGCAAGCTGGGGATCGAATCACTAAAGTTAATGAAGAAGAGACCAAAGATTGGCAAGGCTTAGTGGATTTAATTGCCCAATACCCTAAAGAGACAGTACGATTAGAAATTCAAAGACAAGACCAAGTCATTAAAAAAGAACTCCAATTGGAGGAGAATGAATTGGGATATGGTTCATTAGGAATTACCGTCAGTCAATCGACATCGCTTAAAGATCGTTTGTTTTTTGGTTTTACAGCTACCTATCGAACTTTCATCATGGTCCTTTCGGCCTTGGCCACATTATTTTCACGTGGTTTTGATTTAAATATGTTAGGAGGACCTGTGGCAATGGCTCAGGCAACTAGCACGGTTGCTAATGAAGGCTTGATCGATATGGTTGCTTTTCTTGCCTCCTTATCCACCAATCTAGGAATTGTTAATTTATTACCGATACCGGCATTAGATGGAGGAAAAATTGTCCTGAACTTAATTGAATTAGTTAGAGGTAAAGCTCTCAGCCAAGAAAAAGAAGGTTTAGTTACCATGGTAGGGGTTGTTTTAGTATTGATTTTGATGATTGCAGTTACTTGGAATGACATTATGCGAGCATTTTTCTAGGAACAAAATCCCTGTCTTTTACGGGTTTTTTTAAGTGATGCATTGTGAAATTAAATGCGACACAAGTAAAAAGAAAGGATTCATATGAGCAAAGAAAAAACTTTATTCGATGTTTTATTGGAGCAACTAAACATTACTGATCCAGACATTCTAAGTGCATTAGCAGGAGGTCAAATTGAGCAAGTGGAAGTTTTAGCAGACAGCCAACGCTGGATTTTTCATTTGAGATTCCCACAGCGGATTCACCCAGACCTCTATTACTTATTACTAACTACTATGCGACAGGCTTTTGCTCAAATAGTAGAAACCGAAATATGGTGGCACTTTGATAAGGCTGAAACTGATAATAGTCAGTTAATTGAGGATTATTGGGAAAAAATAAAAACTGTTATTATGAATGAGACACCTTTTTTAAGAGTTTGTTTACAAGATGCCTCCATTTCTTATGATGCAAGTACAAAACTATTTGAAATAGGTTTAGCGAGTCAGAGTCAAGTAGATACATTTGATAATAAATACGATCACATAATTAAAAGACACTTTGATCAAGTAGGCTTTAAAGGAATAAAAATCATTTACTATGTTGATCAATCCTTAAGCGATGCCACTCATTTAACAACTAAGCAGCGTTTAGAAGAATTGGATCATCAAAACCTACTAGAAGCGATTGATAATGAAGAGAAAAAACAAGAAAAGCAGAAACAATCAGTCAATATTAGTGAAATTAAGCCAGTAGGAAAAGACATCCCTAATATCACAGCTACTCCTATTATTGATTTGCCAGAAAATCAATACAAACAAGTAATCGAAGGTTATGTCTTCGCCAATGATATCCGTGATTTACGATCGGGAGAAATTTTATCCATCATGAAAGTGACGGATTATACTTCCTCTGTGGCTGTCAAATTAATTTCTGGA
Source organism: Facklamia sp. P12937 (assembly GCF_050409505.1). Taxonomy (NCBI): domain Bacteria; kingdom Bacillati; phylum Bacillota; class Bacilli; order Lactobacillales; family Aerococcaceae; genus Facklamia; species Facklamia sp. P12937. Next base: position 22,939 of record NZ_JBNUPI010000002.1, on the reverse strand, counting down.
CGACGCTTAACTAAGGAGCAAATTCATCAGTTTCAAGTAGGAGACTGGCTGAGAATGGAAGGGGATATGGTCCCAGATAATTATTCTGGTGAACTAGATTTTAGGCCTCGTTCGATTCGTAAGTTAAATCCTAAAAAACGTCAAGATAGCTTTGAAGGTCAAAAAAGAGTAGAGCTCCATTTACATTCTAATATGTCTCAAATGGATGCGACCAATAGTGTTTCAGATTATATTAAAACAGCGGCTCGATGGGGACATTCAGCTATAGCTATTACCGACCACGCTGGTGCTCAAGCTTTCCCAGAAGCTTATTATGCGGGTAAAGAAAACGATATTAAAGTGATTTACGGTATTGAAGCTAATATTGTTAATGATGGTGAAGCTATTGCTTATAATGAAAGTGATCATGATCTTTCAGAAGCTAATTATGTTGTTTTTGACGTGGAAACGACCGGATTATCCTCTGTCTATGATCGTATGATTGAATTAGCTGCTGTTAAAATGCACAAGGGGAATGTAATTGATACTTTCGAGGCCTTTATTAATCCTGGTCATCCACTTTCATCCTTTACAACAGAACTGACAGGCATTACCGATGCAATGCTAGAAGATGCACCAAGTGAAAAAGAAGTAATAGACAAATTTTTAGCATTTACACAAGACACCATTTTGGTGGCACATAATGCTTCCTTTGATATGGGCTTTATTAATCAAGCCTATGTGCGTCATGGCATAGCTATGAATAATTTACCAGTGATTGATACACTTGCCCTATCAAGGTTGGTAAACCCCAATATAAAAGGACACCGATTGAACAATCTTGCCAAGCGTTACGGTGTAACTTTAGAACAACACCACCGAGCTATTTATGACTCGGAAACAACGGGTCATATCTTGTTTAAGTTACTAGAACAAGCCAATGAGCAATATCAAATGACCCACCATAATCTGTTGAATAAAGAGATGGGTAAAGGTGATGCATATAAACAGATAAGACCTTTTCATGCTACTTTAATTGCTAAAAATCAAGCAGGTCTCAAAGATCTCTTTAAATTGATTTCTATTTCCAATGTGGAGTATTTTTATCGCGAACCCAGAATACCACGGTCTGTCTTAAATCAGTATCGAGAAAATTTACTTGTCGGTTCCGCTTGCTCCAATGGAGAAGTTTTTACAACCTTGATGCAGAAGGGTTATCAAGAAGCTAGTGAATTAGTAGGATATTATGATTATTTAGAAATTCAACCCCCTTCTGTCTATGACACCCTGATTGAAGAAACCTTGATTAGATCTCGTGAAGATTTATTTAAGATCATGCAAGGAATGGTTAAGCTAGCCAATGAACATAACAAGTTACTAGTGGCTACTGGAGATGTTCACTACCTAGAAGAACGGGATTCGATTTACCGTGAAATATTACTCAAGTCTTTAAAACGCAATGCTAATCGCGACCTCCATTTCCCACCACTCCATTTTAGAACGACTAATGAGATGCTAGAAGAGTTTTCTTTCTTAGGAGAAGATTTGGCTTATGAATTAGTGGTAACTAATTCGAATAAAATAGCCGATTGGGTCGAAGACGACATTGAAGTGATCCACTCAAAACTATTCACACCAAATATTGAAGGCTCTGATCAAAAAATTCGTGATTTGGCCTATGGCAAGGCCTACGAAATGTATGGAAATCCTTTACCAGAATTAATTGAAAAAAGATTGGAAAAAGAAATACATTCGATTATCTCTAATGGATTTGCCGTTATTTATTTAATTTCGCAAAAGCTGGTTCTAAAATCCAACCAAGACGGCTATCTAGTTGGGTCAAGGGGATCCGTAGGTTCTAGTTTTGTAGCGACAATGACTGGAATAACCGAAGTTAATCCTTTAGTGCCACATTATTACTGTCCGGATTGTCATTACAACGAGTTTTTTAAGGATGGCTCAGTTGGATCAGGTTTTGATCTACCGCCTAAAGCCTGTCCATCATGTGGCAAAGATTTAAAGCGAGACGGACAGGATATACCGTTTGAGACATTCTTAGGTTTTAAAGGGGATAAGGTACCCGATATTGATCTTAACTTCTCTGGGGAATATCAACCGCAAGCTCATGCTTATACTAAAGTTTTATTTGGAGAAGACCATGTCTTTCGTGCGGGGACTATCTCCACCGTTGCACAAAAGACGGCCTTTGGTTATGTGAAGGGTTATCTTGAAAATACCATGACCCAAGTGCCTCAAGCTGAAAAAGAGCGCTTGGCTAAAGGAATTGAAGGGGTGAAACGAACAACCGGCCAACACCCAGGTGGGATTATCGTTATTCCTGAGTATATGGATGTTTATGACTTTACGCCTATACAATTTCCAGCCGAAGATATTCATTCAGAATGGCGCACGACTCACTTTGACTTCCATTCTATTCATGATAATGTGCTGAAATTAGATATATTAGGACACGACGATCCGACCATGATACGTTTCTTACAGGATATTTCAGGTATTGATCCTCAAGATATTCCATTCTCTGATCCTGATGTGATGTCTTTGTTCTCAGGTCCTGAAGCCTTAGGTGTCACAAAAGAGCAAATTTTTTCTGATACAGGTACTTTAGGGGTACCAGAATTTGGGACCAGTTTTGTCAGAGGGATGCTGACTCAGACCAAGCCGTCAACTTTTGCGGAGTTGTTACAAATTTCTGGTTTATCGCATGGTACGGATGTCTGGTTGGGCAATGCTGAGGAGTTGATTCAAAAGAATATTGTACCCTTAGCTAAGGTAATTGGTTGTCGTGACGATATCATGGTGACACTGATGCAATATGGATTAGAAGATTCCTTAGCCTTTAAAATAATGGAACATGTTCGTAAAGGAAGAGGAATTCCTGATGACTGGCAAGCTGAAATGCGAGCGAATAATGTTCCAGAATGGTATATCGACTCTTGTCTGAAGATTAAGTATATGTTCCCTAAGGCTCACGCGGCTGCATACATCATGATGGCACTGAGGGTGGCATACTTCAAAGTTCACTATCCTAAATTCTATTATGCGGCTTACTTTTCGGTAAGGGCATCAGACTTTGATATCATTGCCATGCATCAAGGCAAGGAAATGGTTAAACATCGCTTAAGAGAAATTATGGCCAAGGGAATGGATGCTTCAGTAAAAGAAAATAGCTTGCGAACTGTTTTAGAACTAGCGAATGAAATGCTAGAAAGAGGGATAACTTTCCAAATGATTAATTTGGAAAAATCTGACGCCACTAAATTTATTATCGATGGCGAGAGTTTGATCCCTCCTTTTAGAACAATTCCTGGTTTGGGAATAGGGGCCGCTAAATCGATTGTAGAAGCTAGAGAGCAAGCAGCCTTTATTTCTAAAGAAGACTTACAAAAACGTGGTAAAGTTTCGAAAACAATTATGGAATATTTAGAAGAGAATGGTGTTTTAGCTGATTTACCAGATGAAGACCAGCTGTCACTCTTCTAACTTGTTGATGAATAGATAATATGATATACTCTATTTAGCAAATTATTCGAGGAGGAGTGGGCGGAAACGCTCGCTCTTTTATTATTCAACCAAAATAAAAATGAAGAGGTGAATTGATGAGTATTGTGATAGACAAAGTTCAGCCGCTAGTGGAGCCAATTATCGCATCCTTAGATTGTCAACTTATTGATATTGAATATCTAAAAGAAGGAAAGCATTGGTTTCTCCGTATCTATGCTGATAAGGAAGGGGGCATTGATTTAGATCATTGTGCTTTAATTTCAGAAAAAATTTCTGAAGTTTTAGACACTATGCAACCAGATCCTTTTCCGGAAGCTTACTTTTTAGAAGTTTCCTCACCAGGAGCTGAAAGACCTTTGAAAAATGAAGATCAAATTCGGTCAGCCATTGGTGAATATGTCCACTTTGATTACTATGCCCCTCAATACGGTGAAAAACAACATGAGGGCGTTCTTTTAGATGTGACGGAGGATTATTATCTATTGAAGGTTCCAATTAAAACAGTCACTAAAGAACTTGAAATTAATAAGAAGGGTGTCGCTAAGGCAAGACTTGCTGTTAAGTTTTAGCAAGATGAGATAGGAGAGTTAAGTGTGAGCAAAGAATTAGTAAATGCCATGAAGGTTCTTGAAGCAGAAAAAGGGATAAAGCCTGAAGTTATTAAAGAAGCTTTAGAGTCTGCTTTGATTTTGGCCTACAAAAAAAATTATGATCAAGCACAAAATGTGGAAGTTGTTTTTAACGAAGAAACCGGCGATATTAAAGTTTATTCAGTTAAGGAAGTTGTGGATATCAATTATGATTCTACTTTAGAAATTTCTCTAGAAGAAGCTTTGAAGATTAATCGTGCCTATGAAATAGGAGACAAGATTAAATTTGAAGTGACTCCTAAAGATTTCGGAAGAATTGCTACTCAAACCGCTAAACATGTCGTTATGCAAAGAATACGTGAGGCTGAAAGAGATATTATTTATGATGAATTTATTGTGCATCAAGATGAAATTTTAACAGGAATCATCGAACGTTCAGATGCTCGCAATGTTTATGTGAACTTAGGTAAAGTTGAAGCCATAATGCCGGCTAGTGAACAGATTCCAACTGAGCAATTTCAAATGGATGAACGGGTAAAAGTATACGTAGTCAAGGTAGATAAAACTAGCAAGGGGCCACAGATTGTTGTTTCACGCTCACATGCTGATTTCCTTAAAAGATTATTTGAGCAAGAAGTTCCGGAAATCTACGAAGGTGTTGTGGAAATAATCTCAATTGCTCGTGAAGCGGGCGACCGTTCGAAAGTTGCAGTTTCTTCGCGTGATTCTAATATTGATCCAGTTGGAACTTGTGTTGGTCCGAGAGGATCTCGAGTTCAAAGTATTGTCAATGAATTAAATGGTGAGAATATGGATATCATTCAATGGGATGAAGACCCCTCTACCTTCATAAAAAATGCTATGAATCCAGCAGAAGTGATTAATGTTGTGTTTGATGAAGATAATCATTCTTGTATTGTTGTGGTACCAGATTATCAGTTATCCTTAGCCATCGGTAAAAAAGGACAAAACGCTCGTTTAGCAGCTCGTTTAACTGGTTATAAGATTGATATTAAGTCTGAGACTAGCTATCAAGAATATTTAATTGAACAAAAAGCAGTTGAATCAACTGGACAAGAAGAATTAAATCTTGCAGAGGATTTAGATAATCTTGAAGAAATGCTTCAAGAGACTTCCAGCCAGTTAGATGACGATCCAGCAGAAGCTGATTTAGAATATCGTGAATCGGCAGAGGAATCACTTGATGAAGAGCTGGAGCAAGCGTTTGAAGAAACTGAAGAATCAGAGCAAGAATAAGCACTTAATTTATTAACATCAAAGGAGGATGGAAATGAGCCAAGCGAAAAAAAGAAAAGTTCCCATGCGCAAATGTGTTGTTACTGGTGAATCTCATCCCAAAAAGGATTTAATCCGTATTGTGAGAACCCCAGAAGGTACCATTGAAATAGACCCAACTGGTAAAAAGAATGGACGAGGAGCCTATATCTCCTTGGATCCAGAGTTAGCCATACAAGCGGAAAAGAAAAATGTTTTTAATCGAACATTTGAAATGGAGATTGATAAAGAGTTTTATCAAGAACTTTATCGCTTTCTAGACCACCAAAAGGCGCGAAAAGAACTACTATGAGCCCAGAAGAAAAACAACTCAATTTATTAGGTTTGGCTCAAAGAGCCTCTAAGTTAATTTCCGGTGACGATTTAGTCACTAAAGCCACAAAGAACAAAAAAGTTAAACTTTTGATTTTAGCGATTGATGCCAGTGATTCCACTAGTGATCGCTACCATCGTTTGGCTAGTGAAAAAAAAATAGCCATTAATCATCGTTTTACAAAATATCAAATCAGCCATGCAATCGGCAAATCACGCACAATTTGCGGCATAACCGATCGAGGAATGGCTGAAAAATTTTTATCTTATGTGACAGGAGAAAATACAATGAATAATCAATAATACAAGATAGGAAGGTGTTTGTATGAGTACTATTCGTATATATGAATTTGCTAAACAAAACAATATGACTTCAAAAGAAGTCTTAGTGCTTGCTGAAAATAATGGTTTTGAATTTAATAGCCATATGTCCTCGGTAACGCAAGAACAACAAGAACAATTAAAGAAAGCTTTACAAAATAAGAAGACTAGTGGTAAACAAACCAAAAAGGATGTTAAGAAGACGGAAGCTACTAAAGAATCAAATCAAAAAAACAATCAACACAAAGATGCCAAGCAGCGCAAGGATGAAGACAAGTCGAAAGCTTCTAAAAAGCCTTCTTCTCAAAAAGATTCTCAAGCACAAGGTCATAATACAAACCCTAACACTAAGTCTAAAAATCCTAATGAAAAGGCAGCTTCTAAGCAAAAGAAATCAACTGATAGTAAACAAGCTGTAGAGGGTCAAAAAGCAAATCAAAGCAATCAAAGTAATTCTTCAAATAAATCCACTGGTGGATCCAAAAGGAGTCGTGGCGATCGCCGTCGTGGCCGTCGTGGTAAGCAAAATAGTAACTATCAAAAAGAGTCTAAAGGCTTAACAGCTCGTAAGCATAAAGACCTTCCAGAAGCGTTCTACTATACTGAAGGAATGAATGTACAAGATATTGCTAAAGGCTTCCACCGAGATGCAACTGAAATTATTAAAAAACTATTGCTACAAGGGGTAATGGTCAATCAAAACCAGGCACTTTCTAAAGAAGTGATTGAAATTATCTGTTTAGAATATGGCGTTGAACCTATTGAAAAAGTTGTTGTTGAAGTTTCAGACTTAGATCATTATTTTGAAGAAGCTGCTGATGATGATAATCAAAGCATTCGTCCACCAGTTGTTACAATTATGGGTCACGTTGACCACGGAAAAACCAGTCTCTTGGACTCCTTCCGCCATTCGAGAGTGACTGAAGGAGAAGCTGGTGGAATTACTCAACATATTGGTGCCTATCAAATTGTTTTAAATGATAAGCCAATCACTTTTCTTGATACGCCAGGACATGCTGCCTTTACAACCATGCGTGCACGTGGTGCAGATGTGACTGATATTACAATTATTGTTGTTGCAGCAGATGATGGCGTGATGCCTCAAACGGTTGAAGCGATTAATCATGCCAAAGCTGCAGATGTACCGATAATTGTAGCGATTAACAAAATTGATAAACCTGAAGCCAATCCAGATAAGGTAATGACCGAATTATCTGAACATGGTATTATTTCTGAGGACTGGGGTGGCGAACATATCTTTGTTAATATTTCAGCTAAATACGGGACTAATTTGGATGAGTTATTAGAGATGATTCTTCTGGTTTCAGAAGTTCAAGAATTAAAAGCTAACCCAGACCGTTTAGCTTTAGGTTCAGTCATTGAAGCGCGCTTAGATAAAGCTACCGGTGCCACTGCGACTTTATTAGTTCAACATGGTACCCTACATATAGGGGACCCAATTGTTGTGGGTAACACCTATGGTAGAGTAAGAACAATGGTCAATGATCAAGGGCGTCGTATTCGCTCAGCTGGTCCATCCATGCCGGTGGAAATTACAGGCTTGAATGATGCTCCTCAAGCAGGAGACCAGTTTGTGGTCTTTGAAGATGAAAAAACAGCTCGTCAAGTTGGAGAAGAAAGAGCTCAGAAGGCTCAAGAACAACAAAGAGACCTTAAGAAGAAAGTTACTTTGGATAATCTTTTCGAAACCTTACAAGAAGGTGAGTTAAGATCAGTTAACGTAATCCTAAAAGCAGATGTACAAGGTTCAGTAGAAGCATTAGCTGCTTCATTGATGAAAATAGATGTGGAGGGAGTAAAAGTTAATATTGTCCATCAGGCGGTAGGAGCAATTAATGAGGCTGATATTACTTTAGCTAATGCCTCATCAGCAATTGTGGTAGGATTTAATGTTCGACCAACTCCTCAAGCAAAACAACAAGCAGAAGAAGAGCAAGTAGATATTCGTCTCCATAATATTATTTACAATGTAATTGATGAAATTGAAACAGCTATGAAAGGAATGCTGGACCCTGAGTATGTTGAGGAAGTAACAGGGCAAGCAGTAGTACGTGAAACCTATTCTGTTTCTAAATTAGGCACCATCGCTGGTTCATTTGTTTTAGATGGCTTCATTCAACGCACGAGCAAGCTACGTTTGATACGTGATAACATCGTTATTTATGAAGGAGATCTAGCCAGTTTGAAACGTTTTAAAGATGATGCTAAAGAAGTAAACAAAGGATTAGAATGTGGAATTATGATTGAAGGCTATAATGATATCAAAGTCGATGATATTATTGAAGCCTATCGCATGGTCGAAGTTGAACGTAAATAAAGGAGTATGAAATGGTTAAATATCGTATAGGACGTGTTCGTCAAGAAATAATGCGAGAAGTTAATGATATTCTTCTAAAAGAGATTAAAGACCCTCGTGTTGAAGGGGTTACTATTACTGATGTAGAGCTTACAGGCGACTTACAAAATGCTACAATTTTTTATTCTACTTTAAGTGATAAAGCCGGAGAAAGACAAAAAACAAGTGATGGTTTGAAAGCAATAACAGGTAAAGTTCGCTCGGAACTTGGAAGTCGTTTAAGTCTTTATAAGGTTCCCGAAGTTAAATTTGAAAGAGACCAATCAGTAGACTATGGTAGTCGAATCGATTCATTATTAAATCAATTGCATGAATCTGAATCTTTTGATGAAGCAAGCTCAGTTCAGACGGAGCAATAATCTTAAGTTTTCACAAATCAAGAGCTGTTTTTTCACTGCTCTCATTAAATGAGAGGCGGTAAAACAGCTCTTTTATTCTTGTAGAATTAAGAATCTTGCTTGGAAGCAAGTGCCAATTAAAGTATAATCATAATTGTTATTAATAAAGGGGTTGGCTTGAATGAACGGAATTGTCGCTGTTTGGAAAGAAAAGGGCATGACGAGTCATGATGTAGTATTTAAAATGCGTAAGATTTTTCAAATGAAGCGTGTAGGCCATTGTGGGACCTTGGATCCTGAAGTTGAGGGCGTTTTAGTTGTCTGTTTAGGACAGGCAACCAAGTTAGTTGAAATACTAATGGATAGCAAAAAGATCTATCAAGGAGAAGTCACTTTAGGTCAAGCCACCGATACGGAAGATGCCCAGGGACAAGTTATTGCAAAGAAATTAGTAGAACAAGCCGTTGATGATCAAGTTATTGATCAAGCTATGGCTTCATTAACAGGCAAAATCAGCCAGATTCCTCCTTATTACTCGGCAGTCAAGGTCAAAGGGAAAAGACTCTATGAATATGCCCGAGCAGGTATTGAAGTAGAAAGGCCTGAACGTCAAGTATCTATCGACTACTTCAAGCGTTTAGCTCCGTCACAATATCACACCAGTGAAAAAAGGCAAACTTTCTCCTTTGAAGTAAAGTGCAGTAAAGGGACCTATGTCAGAACCTTAGCGGTAGATTGCGGTAAGTTATTAGGATATCCTAGCCACATGTCCCAATTAGTGCGAACTCAAGCAGCGGGTTATCGTCAAGCGGATAGTTATCGCTTAGATGAATTAAGGCAATTAGCAGAAAAAGACTCCTTAAATACAGCTGTTCACCCCATTGAAACGGCAGTTTCTGACTATGCAAAAATCCAACTAAATCCAGAACAGTTTACAGACATTAAACATGGAAAAGTTTTAGACATTAATTATTTTAATGACAGGCTTATTGAACCAACTGCCTTATTTTATCAAGACCGTTTGTTAGCAATTTACGGCCCACATCCTAACAAAGAGAATTTAATAAAACCTATTAAGATGTTTCCAATGGAAGGAGTTTAAGCCTTGCAGACAATTTATTTAGCACATCCTTACGATCAAGAACAACTATATGACCAACCAGTCGTTTTAGCTCTAGGCTTTTTTGATGGTGTTCATTTAGGCCATCAAGAAGTTATCAAAAAGGGGCGCGAATTAGCAGATCATTATCAAGTCCCTTTAGCCGTCTTAACTTTTAACCATACTCCTCGTCTTGTTTATCAACAGATCCATCCGAATCACTACTTTTATTTAAGTGATAACCCTCGTAAAATAGAACTGATGGAGGTTAATGGAGTAGATATTTTATATATTGCTGAGTTCACTTCAGCCATGGGAGCTCAGAGTCCACAAGAGTTCGTGGACAACTACATGGTTAATTTGAATGCCGTTCATGTGGTGGCAGGTTTTGACTATACATACGGTCTAAGAGAGATAGCTAATATGCAAACTCTGGTTGACCATAGTCAAGGACGCTTTAAAATTAGCGAAATTCCTAAAAAGACAATCGGTGACCATAAGATTTCTTCAAGTGAAATTCAATACCAGCTATCAAATGGTAATATTGATTTAGCTAATCAAGAATTAGGTTACATTTATGAAACCAGAGGACTTGTCATCAATGGCTTAAAAAGAGGGAGAAAACTAGGTTTTCCGACAGCGAATGTGGCAATGGATTATGGTCAGTTAACACCTAGCATAGGGGTGTATATTGTCGAAATTTGTGTTCAAGGCCAATGGTATATGGGCATGGCATCTATTGGATATAACATTACCTTTGATGATGTGAAAGAACTCTCCATTGAAGTTTATATTTTAGATTTTGACCGCATGATTTATGGGGAAAAGGTTCGTATTAAGTGGCATCATTACTTACGTGGAGAGATTAAATTTGATGGTATTGAAGGTTTGATTAATCAACTTGAAAAGGATCAAGACCATACACGGGCGTACTTTAAATAATCAAGGATCGATAGATATAATTAGCACTTTCGAATTTAGAGTGCTAATTTTTTTAATTTTATGGGCATAATCCCTTGACAAAGGTGATGGAGGATAGTAAGATAGAGACAGTTAGCACTCGGTATGAATAAGTGCTAATAATGTGAGGTGATTGATCATATTAACAGCCAGACAACACCAAATCTTAGAATTAATTGTTCGCCTTTATGCAAATTTAGAGGCACCAATCGGGTCAAAGACTTTACTCAAGGAGAGTTTTCTTGATATAAGTCCGGCAACTGTTCGTAATGAGATGGTTGTTTTAGAAAAAAACGGCTTTCTGGTTAAGGCACATACATCAAGTGGTAGAATACCTTCTTATGAAGGCTATCGTTATTATGTAGATCGTCTGATCACTAAAATTGAGAATGATTCATGGGAGCAATCCTATGAAGCAGATCTCAAAGCAGTTAGCGAAATCTTCTTAAATCGCCGACAAGAGAATTTTAAGATGGCGAAAATTGCTGCGGATTTATTGGTCTCATTAACTGGATTACCTTGCTTGGTTTTTGGACAGAATAATGAAGAGCATCGAGTGGCTGACTTTAAGTTAGTGCTTTTAAGTAACCATCAAATAATGGCTATTTTATTATCGGATCAAGGACATGTGGAAAATAAAATGTTCCAAACCTTATATCCGGTTGAGGATGATGATTTACGTCAAATGCGTTCAATTCTTAATTCAGAATTGCGAGGTATTACATTAGAAGATGCTTATCAGCGGACTAAATTAACTATTCCGATGATTATGCAAAGACAATTGTCAACTTCGATTGATTTTTCTCCTTTAGTTGAGAAGTCAATTCAACAAGTTAAAGGAACGCGTTATTTTGTTTCTGGCAAGAATAATCTTTTTGATTGTTTGGATCAGCGTTATTCCAACAATGAATACAAAAAATTATTCAATTTGATTGATGGATCGAATGAATTATTTGATCTCTTTGAACAACGTCAAGATGGAATCGAAGTTCTTTTCGGACAAGAGTTTGCTCCGCAAGGGATGCGTCATTTATCTTTAGTGACGGGAACCTTCACACAAGCCTTAAGCAAAATGTCTTTAAGTATCTTAGGACCTTCGACGATGCATTATTCACGCATGATTGTCCTTATGGAGCAGATATTAAAAGAATTTAATCAATAAAGGAGGTCATCAAGTGACAGAAGAAAATAAAAAGAGGAATGACAAGCAATCTTCTGCAGAACTTAACGATGAAAAAGAAAAGTTAGTAGAAGATGAAGTCATTGAAAGTTCAGCAGAAAAAAATCAGGATAGTCTGAATAATGATGTAAATGATGTAAATGATGTAAATGATGTAAATGAAGAAACTGAAGCAGCACCAGTAGAGGAAGTTTCTTCCATTGAAGATGAATTAAGAGAAAGTATTCAGAATTTGGAGGATCGAAATTTACGCCTACAGGCTGAAATTGCTAATATGCAACGATCTAATAGTCGTGAAAGACAAGAAGCTGCTAAATATCGATCTCAATCTTTAGCTAATAAATTAATAGATGCTATTGATAATCTTGAACGCGCTTTGCAAATCAAAGCAAGTTCAGAAGAGAGTCAAGCAATCCACAAAGGGATCCAAATGGTGTATGATCAAATCTTACAAGCATTTAAAGAAGAAAAAATTGAAGTGATCAATCCCTTAAACGAAACATTCGATCCAAATTATCATCAAGCGGTAACCACCCAACCAGCGGCTGAAGGGCAAGACACTGATATTGTAGTGAATGTTCTACAAAAAGGATACATCCTTAATGATCGCATCATTCGCCCGGCCATGGTAATTGTGTCCGCCTAATTATTAAGCACTTAGTTTTAACCAAAATAAATTTTTAAAGGAGTAGATTATATGTCTAAAATTATAGGTATTGACTTAGGTACAACAAACTCTGCTGTTTCCATTTTAGAAGGTGGAGAAGCAAAGATTATTACTAACCCGGAAGGAAACCGTACCACTCCATCTGTAGTAGCTTTCAAAAATAATGAGATTCAAGTGGGTGAAGTAGCTAAGCGTCAAGCAGTTACAAACCCTGACACAGTAGCTTCCATCAAACGTCATATTGGAGAAGATAACTTTAAGACTGAAATGGGTGGAAAGAGCTATACACCTCAAGAGATTTCAGCTATGATTTTACAACACTTGAAATCATTTGCTGAAGATTACTTAGGCGATAAGGTTGAGAAAGCAGTTATCACTGTTCCTGCTTATTTTAACGATGCTCAGCGTCAAGCAACTAAAGATGCTGGACGTATTGCAGGTTTAGAAGTTGAACGTATTGTTAACGAGCCAACCGCTGCAGCTTTAGCGTATGGTTTAGATAAAACCGATGCTGAAGAAAAAGTCCTAGTCTTTGACTTAGGGGGAGGAACTTTTGACGTTTCAATCCTTGAATTAGGCGATGGCGTATTTGATGTATTATCTACAGCAGGGGATAATAAACTAGGTGGAGATGACTTTGATAATAAAGTTATCGACTTCTTAGTTGAAGAATTTAAAAAAGAAAACTCTATTGACCTTTCTAAAGATAAAATGGCTTTACAGCGCCTGAAAGACGCTGCAGAAAAAGCTAAGAAAGATCTTTCTGGTGTGACTTCTACACAAATCAGCTTACCATTTATTACAGCGACAGCTGATGGGCCATTACACTTAGAAACAACTTTAACTCGTGCTAAATTTGATGAGTTAACGCATGACTTAGTAGAAAGAACTAAAGGGCCAGTTCGTCAAGCCTTGAAAGATGCTGGTTTAAGCAAATCTGAAATTGACGAAGTAATCTTGGTAGGAGGATCGACACGTATTCCTGCTGTACAAGAAGCCGTTAAGAAAGAAACTGGAAAAGATCCTAACAAATCGGTTAACCCAGACGAAGTAGTTGCTATGGGTGCAGCTATCCAAGGTGGCGTTATCTCTGGTGATGTTAAAGACATCGTTCTATTAGATGTTACGCCATTATCACTTGGTATCGAAACAATGGGTGGTGTATTCACTAAATTAATTGACCGTAACACTACTATCCCAACTTCTAAATCACAAGTCTTCTCTACAGCAGCTGACAATCAACCAGCAGTAGATGTTCACGTTTTACAAGGTGAGCGTGAAATGGCAGCAGATAATAAGACTTTAGGTCGTTTCCAATTAACTGATATTCCAGCAGCACCTCGTGGCATTCCACAAATTGAAGTTACCTTTGATATTGATAAAAACGGTATTGTGAACGTTTCAGCCAAAGATTTAGGTACTCAAAAAGAACAAACGATTACTATAAAATCTTCTTCAGGTTTATCCGATGAAGAAATCGAACGTATGGTTAAAGATGCTGAGGCAAATGCTGAATCCGATAAGAAACGTCGTGAAGAAGCTGATTTACGCAACGAAGTCGATCAAATGATCTTTACAACTAATAAGACTATCGATGAATTGAAAGATAATGATAACATTTCTGAAGATGAATTGACTAAAGCAGAAACAGCTCGTGATGAATTGAAAGCAGCTGTTGAAGCAAATGATTTAGAAGAAATGAAAACAAAACGTGATGCATTAAATGAAGTGATTCAAAATCTATCCGTTAAACTTTACGAGCAAGCTGCTCAACAAGCTCAAGCTGCTCAAGAAAATCAAACAGATGCCTCTGATGCTCAATCATCTTCTGATGATAATATTGTCGATGCTGACTTTGAAGAAGTCGACGAGTAATTAAGACATACTTTAGCAAGAGTCTAGGCTAAGTCCTCGACTCTTGTCTTTTATCAGGAGAATTAAAATGTGTAAGGAGGGACAAAATGGCAAATAAAAGAGACTATTATGATGTCTTAGGTGTATCTCGCGATGCCAGTGATGCTGACATTAAAAAGGCTTATCGTAAACTGTCCAAAAAATACCATCCGGATATTAATAAAGATGCAGGAGCTGACGAAAAGTTTAAAGAAGTTGCAGAAGCTTATGAGGTCCTAAGTGATAGTCAAAAGCGGGCTGCTTATGATCAATACGGCCATGCTTCAACGGATCCTAACTTTGGAGCCGGCTTTGGCGGTGGTGGTTTTGGTGGCTTCTCTGGTGGTGCAGGCTTTGGCTTTGAAGATATCTTTGATACTTTCTTTGGTGGATCTGCTGGAGGAGGACGAAGAGCCAATGCTCCTCGTAAGGGTAATGACCTACAATATCGTATTAATTTAACCTTTGAAGAAGCTATTTTTGGTAAAGAAACGACCATAAAATATAATCGTAATGAGGAATGTCATACCTGTCACGGAACAGGTGCCAAGGAAGGCACTGAGCCCGTTACTTGCCACAAGTGTCATGGCACAGGGACTATTCAGGTAGAACGAAACTCTCCTTTTGGTCGTGTGATGACGCAAACCACATGTGATGTCTGCGGTGGGACAGGTAAAGAAATTAAAGAAAAATGTACCACTTGTCATGGTTCTGGTATAGAATCCGTTAGTCATTCTGTTAAAGTGACTGTGCCAGCAGGTGTTGAAGAAGGTAATCAAATTCGCCTTTCAGGACAAGGTGAGGCGGGTTCAAATGGTGGACCTTATGGAGACCTTTATGTAGTTTTCCATGTTGAACCAAGTAAGGAATTTAAACGAGATGGTACGGAAATCTATTACACGCTACCCATCACTTTCTCTCAAGCGGCCTTGGGTGATGAAATCCAAGTTCCAACGGTACATGGTAAGGTGAAGTTAAAGGTTCCAGCTGGCACACAAACAGGGACCACTTTCCGCTTAAAAGGCAAAGGAGCACCGAGTGTTCGCTCAGGTTATACGGGAGATCAACAAGTAACGGTTAAAGTCGTTACTCCTTCTAAACTGACTGACAAACAGCATGAATTATTTAAACAGTTAGCTAAAGAAATGGGTGCTAATGTTAAAGAGCAAGAAGGTGGCTTCTTTAATAAGATGCGTGATATTTTTCATGGTGAATAAAAATAGGCTAGCATCAGGGTATTCAATATGCTCTGATGCTTTTTACTTGCTTAGAAAAGTTTTAAATCAATTGGAATCAAAATAAGATTGATTAGCTTCTAGATAGGAAATTTTAAAGAATAAATAAAGATTTTATTGAGTAGTTCATTTATTAAAATACCATAGTGAAAGAAAACTATTCAAAATCACTCATTTTTGATAAGATAGACTTTAGCTATTGATAAGAGGCTTGAAAAGGAAGTGAAGTCAAGTGAATATAGAAGAAATGAAGAATAGACAAGAAAGAATCCGTAATTTTTCGATAATTGCGCATATTGACCATGGTAAATCCACACTAGCTGATCGTATTTTACAACAAACACATACAGTGGCTGATCGTGATATGCAAGAGCAATTGTTAGATTCCATGGACTTGGAAAGAGAACGAGGAATTACCATTAAATTGAATGCAGTGGAACTGACTTATCGGGCTAAAGATGGCATTGATTATATTTTCCATTTAATCGATACCCCTGGTCACGTCGATTTTACTTATGAGGTTTCAAGATCTTTGGCTGCTTGTGAAGGAGCCATTCTAGTAGTCGATGCAGCACAAGGAATTGAAGCCCAAACCTTGGCTAATGTGTATTTAGCAGTGGATAATGATTTAGAAATATTGCCTGTTATTAATAAAATCGATCTGCCTTCAGCCGATCCTGAAAGGGTTCAAAAAGAAATTGAAGATATTATCGGCATCGATGCCTCAGAAGCGGTTTTTGCTTCTGCCAAGTCAGGCATCGGTATTGATGAGATTTTAGAGCAAATAGTTGAGAAAGTTCCTGCACCAATGGGAGATATAGAAGACCCCTTACAAGCTCTTATTTTTGACTCTGCTTATGATGCTTATCGTGGGGTTGTTTTAAATATTCGAGTGATGAATGGTATGGTCAAACCAGGTGACACCATCCGTCTAATGAGTAATGGTAAAGAGTTTGAAGTGATTGATGTTGGAATTTTCTCACCGAGTCCTCTCAAAAGAGACTTCTTGATGGTAGGAGATGTTGGCTATCTAACCGCAGGTATAAAGACCATTCAAGATACTCGTGTAGGAGATACTATAACCCTAGCGGATAATCCAGCTGAGGAGGCCTTGGATGGTTACCGCAAATTAAATCCAATGGTTTTTGCCGGTCTCTATCCGGTTGACTCGGCCGATTATAATGACTTGCGGGAAGCACTTGAAAAGTTACAATTAAATGATGCTTCTTTACACTTTGAACCAGAAACATCGCAAGCCCTAGGCTTTGGTTTCCGAACAGGCTTTTTAGGTTTACTGCATATGGATGTTATTCAAGAAAGACTTGAGCGTGAATTTGATATTGATTTAATTACCACTGCTCCGTCAGTTATTTACCGTGTTGAAAAGACGGATGGGGAAGAGCTTTTGATTGACAACCCATCTGAAATGCCAGATCCAACAGAGATTGATAAGATTTTTGAACCTTATGTAAAAGCGACTATTATGGTACCAAATGATTATGTGGGCGCTGTAATGGAACTATCTCAACGCAAGCGTGGTAACTTTATTACGATGGATTATCTGGATGATTTCCGGGTAAATGTAATTTATGAACTACCAATGGCTGAAATTGTGTATGATTTCTTCGATAAGTTGAAATCATCAACCAAAGGCTATGCTTCCTTAGATTACGAATTAATTGGCTATAAAGAGTCTAATCTAGTAAAATTAGAAGTTTTACTTAATTCTGATGTCATTGATGCCTTCTCGATTATAGTGCATAAAGATTTTGCCTATAATCGCGGTCGTGCTTTAGTTGAAAAACTAAAAGGGATTATCCCACGTCAAATGTTTGAAGTACCTGTCCAAGCAGCTGTTGGACATAAGATCATCGCACGAACAACCATTAAGGCTTATCGAAAAGATGTTACAGCTAAATTATATGGTGGGGATGTCTCCCGTCGTAAGAAGTTATTAGAAAAACAAAAAGAAGGTAAAAAGCGGATGAAATCAGTCGGTAACGTTGAAATTCCACAAGAAGCTTTCATGGCTGTCTTACAAATGGATGAAGAATAAAAGAATAACGGTTCATAAAAACCTATCTTTGAGAATTCAAAGATGGGTTTTTCTTATTACTATAAAGCAATATTAATTTTCATTTTGAACCAATCCCTTTTAGAGAACGTAAGTAAGCTACTTTTATGATAAATAATCAATTAAAATCTTTTTAAATAAGTATAATAAAAGTTTTTGTTTTCAGAAAACTCACTGTCTTTTCATAAAATATTGAAATGCTACAAAGTGATGTGTATAATTTTAAATTAGAAAGCGCTTTGATAAAGGAGGTTATTGAATGATTGAAGGAATAAAAGGGGAATTAATTGTTTCTTGTCAAGCTTTAGAAGATGAACCTTTGCACAGTTCTTTTATCATGTCACGAATGGCCTTAGCTGCTAAAGAAGGTGGAGCTAAAGGTATTCGTTCGAATTCAGTTGAAGATATTAAAGCAATCAAAGAACAAGTCGATTTGCCAATTATTGGCATTATTAAACGGGTTTATGATGGGGCTGATGCTTTTATTACACCTACGATGACTGAAGTGGATGAGTTAATGCAAGCAAGGCCGGAAATCATAGCAATTGATGCAACTGCATCTACGAGGCCATACGGAGAATCATTAAGTGATTTAATGGTAAAGATTAAAGAAAAGTATCCCCAACAAAAGCTGATGGCTGATTGTTCAACCTTAGAAGAAATGAAAATGGCTGAACAAATTGGTTTTGATTATATTGGTACAACCTTGGTAGGTTATACTCAACAAAGTAAGAAAGATAAGATAGAAAGCAATGATTTTCAA
Organism: Facklamia sp. P12937; assembly: GCF_050409505.1. NCBI lineage: Bacteria > Bacillati > Bacillota > Bacilli > Lactobacillales > Aerococcaceae > Facklamia > Facklamia sp. P12937. The sequence continues at coordinate 4,333 of NZ_JBNUPI010000002.1, read as the reverse complement.
CTCATCCGTCAAGCGGTTGAAACAATCAACAAACCAATTATTGCTGAAGGTAATATTGATACTCCTGAAAAAGTAAGACACGTTTTAGAGCTTGGGGTATATAGTGTAGTAGTTGGTTCAGCTATCACTAGACCTCAATTAATTACAAAAAAATTTGTCGAAGCTATTCATAACCAATAGATTAATAGGGGGAAATAAAATGACAAAAAAAACAGCTAGAGAAATCAAAGGTATTATCTCAGCCCTCTTGGTACCCTTTGATTCAAAGGGCAAAGTTAACGAAGCAGGGCTACGTCAAGTAGTCCGTCATAATATTGATAATATGAAGGTAGCAGGGCTATATGTAGGAGGCTCAACTGGTGAAAATTTCTTATTAGATATGGCCATTAAAAAACAAATTTTTGAAATTGTTAAAGATGAAGTGAAAGACCAAGTGAAACTCATTGCACAAGTTGGTGGTCCCAATGTTTATGAAGCAATTGAACTCGGTAAATTTGCGACAGATTTGGATTATGACGCAATTTCAGCAGTAACTCCTTTTTATTATAAGTTTTCATTCGCTGAGGTTAAACAATATTATAAAGATATTACAGAAGCTGTTGATAATGACTTAATTATTTATTCAATCCCAGTTCTTACAGGTATTAATATGGGGATGGCAGAATTTAAGGAATTATTTGAATTAGACAATATTGTTGGTGTTAAGTTTACTGCTGCAGACTTTTTCTTATTAGAACGATTACGTAAAGCGTTTCCAGATGTACTAATCTATTCAGGTTTTGATGAGATGCTTTATCCAGCTGCTATCTATCATGTTGATGGAGCAATCGGATCGACATATAACGTAAATGGTTTGCGAGCTCGTGGCATTTTAGAAGCTGTCAATGAGGGCAACCATGAGAAAGCACTTAAGCTACAAAATGAGAGTAATGATTTAATTGAAGCAGTGCTAGCAAACGGTTTATATCCAACTCTTAAAAGTATTTTACAATTACAGGGTGCGAATAAAGGGGAGTTTTTAAGTCGTAAACCGATGGCTTCGATGACAGCCGACCAAAAAGAAGAAGCAGAACGAATTTTTAAAAATTATTTATAATTAATTAAAAAGACTTAGGTAATTAAAGAATATTTTATATAGCGTTATGCTTCACTAAGCATGTGAAATTGAAAAGGAGTTTAACTATGGCACAAGAAGGCTTTACAACAATCGATTTTATTATTTTAGTTATTTATTTAGTAGCTGTTTTGTTTGCTGGATTACTGTTTTCTAAGAAAGATATGATTGGTAAAGAGTTTTTCAAAGGAGATGGCTCAATCCCTTGGTATGTAACTTCGGTTTCTATTTTCGCAACCTTGTTAAGTCCGATTTCTTTCATGACTTTAGCAGGTAACTCCTATAAGGGAACTTGGTTATTGTGGTTTGCGCAATTAGGGATGATTATTGCAATTCCTTTTGCTATAAAATTTTTCCTGCCTATTTATGCCAGAATGGATATTGATACTGCTTATGATTATTTAGAGCAACGGTTTAACTCTAGACTTTTGCGAGCAATCGGTGCTATTTTGTTCATTATCTATCAAATTGGTCGTATGTCTATTATTATGTATCTACCCTCTGCTGCTTTAGCCACATTAACTGGAATCTCAGTCAATTGGCTAATTGTGGTAATGGGTGTAATTGCGATTATTTATTCTTATACTGGTGGGATTAAATCAGTTTTATGGACCGATTTTATTCAAGGATCTGTTTTGTTAGTAGGTGTTGCTGTGACTCTAGGCTTTTTAGTCAAGGACTTAGACGGCGGTTTCCAACCAATCATGAATTTGTTAGCTAAAGACAAATTTATTGCCCCTCACGAACCGATTTTTGATCCGAACCTTTTAAAATCTTCTATCTTTTTACTAGTTGTTGGCGCTGGCTTTAATACACTGTCATCTTATATTTCAAGTCAGGATATCGTGCAACGGTTCACTACCACTCAAGATATTAAAAAATCGAATAAAATGATGTTTACCAATGGTGTCTTATCTATTTTTATTGCGACTATGTTTTATCTTATTGGGACGGGATTATTCGCTTATTATCAATTACAAAATCCGAGTGATCCTGGCGCTTTAGTAGCTCAAGATCAAGTGTTTACTTACTATATAGCCTATCGTTTACCAGTTGGTATTACCGGTGTTCTTTTAGCAGCTATTTTTGCTGCCAGTCAATCAACTCTATCTACAGGTTTGAACTCTGTCGCTACCTCATGGACATTGGACATACAAGAGGTGATTTCTAAGAATTTAGATGACGCCAAACGAACTCAAATTGCGCGTTGGATTTCTTTAGGCGTTGGAATTTTCTCCATTATTATCTCAATTATTCTTGCACACTCTGATATTAAATCAGCCTATGAATGGTTTAATGGATTCATGGGACTCGTTTTAGGGGTTCTAGGTGGAGTCTTTATGCTAGGGGTATTCTCTAAAAAAGCTAACAAAATTGGTGCTTATGCTGCACTAATTGTTTCAAGTTTAGTAATGATTTTCATTAAATACGGTCTTCCTGCAGAAAAGGTAAGCATTTGGGTTTATTCGCTTATTTCAATAGGCGTATCTTTAATTGTCGGTTATCTTGTATCGATAATGGTTAAAGATGAGACATCGACTGCTCCAAAATTCACCACTGTCTATGATATTTCTGAGATTAAAGCGAATAATGACTGGTTGGTAAGACATTAATGAAACTTTATGATTTAAATCAAATAGATCAAATCAAGCGAGAAGCTATACTAAGAGTCATTAACTTTTAAAAGAAAATAATGACTTAAGTGATTGCCAGCTTGGCCCCATATGATTTCCGATGACTTTTATTTTAATATCTTAGAATAGGAGATTACGACAGATGACCATAGAGTTTGGCAAAGTTATCCTAGCTATCTTGATGTATTTGTTCCTACTAAAGGTCAGGAAAAAATTTGGCATAACTTTAATGGAAATGTTCAATGAAAAGATTATGTAGAAAAGGATGGCTGGCAAAAACCTCACGCTCAACCATTATCGGAATGAATCATTCAGCCTGGACAAATCTTAGTTTTTGATCGTGAAGATGTTCAAAATTGTTGACCAGATAGAAACAATTAAAAAAGCTGTTTTTAAGGGGAAATATAAAATGTGTAACATTTTAAGTAGGGAAAGGGCTAAGCGTCTTTTCCCTATTTTTAAGGTGGTAGGTAAGGGAAAAAATGAATAATTAGTAATAAGGCCATTAAATGATGACTACTCTAAAAATAGAATAAGATATATTATTTCTATCACTGTAATTTTGTATAAGAGGAAGTGAAAAAATGCATATACTAGCGATTGATATTGGCGGTACAACGATAAAAAGTGATGTTTATGATGAGAAGGGGCATTCTTTTAATTATTTTAAAGAAGAGGAAACACCGATAGATTCCTTAAAAAAATCAAATCATATTATGGAATATGTTTTAAATTTAGTTGGTGAAACGATTAAAAGTCTTAAGCAAATCAACAAAAAATTAGAGGGTGTTGCTATTTCTTCAGCAGGGGTAGTCGATCCTGAACAAGGAAAGATAGTTTATGCAGGTTATACAATTCCTGACTATGTAGGAACTGATTTTAAGCAAGCCATTAACCATTACTTTGATTTACCTTGTGTTGTTCTAAATGATGTCAATGCGGCAGCTTTTGCTGAATTTTCAATTGGAGCTTTTGCATGCAATAGTTCATTAGTTTGTTTGACTATTGGCACGGGTGTTGGCGGGGCTTTAATCCTTAATGGTCAATTGTATCATGGAGAAGGTTTTTCTGCCGGCGAAGTTGGTTACTTACCTGTTAATGGTAAAAGATTTCAAGATGTAGCATCGACGACTGCTATGTGTCAATACTTTGAACAGCTCACTGGAGAAAGTAATACTAATGGAAAAATAATTTTTGAAGCCTATAAAACTAATCATCCAGCCGCAATCGAAACAATTAACTGGTTTGCTGAAAACTTTTCAGAAGGATTACTTCCAATTATTTATTTGATAAATCCAGAGTACATTGTTTTAGGAGGCGGTATTATGAATCAACATAAAATATTGTTACCAATTATTTTAGAAAAATTGGCTGCAAAAATTGAAAATAATATTTTTCTGCCTAAAGCTATCCTAGCTGCAAAGTATAGTAATGAAGCTGGAAGAATTGGAGCTCTTTACTACTTTATTAAAAAGTATGGAGTTTGTTCTACAAATTAAAAACTAACTCAAAACTATTCTTATGAGTTGACCCCAAAAGTTCGAGTTAAAAACTAACTTTTGGGGGTCCTTTTATGTCTAAAAAT